>NZ_KV830224.1:0-95725 GCF_001836705.1 Neisseria sp. HMSC061B04 | reverse complement strand
TCTGAAGGCGATGTGTTTGAACCTGTTGAAAGCGGCTAACAGGCTAAATGTGCCTATTGCTGCCTAAAAGGTGGCCCGGATGCCTGATTAATCAGGTATCCAAGGTGGATTAAGGGGGTATTTGGGTAGAATCAGGAATAATTAGGGGCGAAAAAAGCCGAAAATTTGTGTTTGAATTTCGGCTGTTGGGAGGAAAAGGAATTTTACAAAGGTCTCATTTTAAAATTTCCCAAAATGATAAGGCCGTCTGAAAATCTTTTTTCAGACGGCCTTATCATTCAAATCAGAAAGACTTAAACCAAGTTCTCCAGCATCCATTTCACGTAACGGCTGACGCCTTGTTTTACATCCAAAAATTCTTCTTTATACCCGGCTTCGCGCAGCTTGGTAATATCCGCTTGAGTGAAGCTCTGATATTTGCCTTTAAGTGCATCGGGGAATGGGATATAGCGAATAAGCTCTTCTTCAACCAACTCTTTCAAACTCATTTCAGGCTTGCCTTCGGCTGCACGGCAGGCGTTGACGGTGGCAGCGGCAAGTTCGTTAAACTGTTGGCTGCGGCCTGTACCGAGGTTAAAGATGCCTGAAAGCTCAGGATGATCGAAGAAGTAAAGGTTAACTTTGGCGACGTCTTCTACACTGACAAAATCGCGGGTTTGTTCGCCGTTGCCGTAGCCGTCATTGGCACCAAACAGGTTAACATAGCCGTGTTCGCGGTATTGGTGGAAATGGTGGAAGGCAACGGATGCCATACGGCCTTTATGTTGCTCTTGTTGCCCGTAAACATTGAAGTAACGGAAGCCGACGACTTGGGCGGTCAGGCCTTCTTTCATGCGACGGCGCAATACTTGATCAAACAAGAATTTAGAGTAGCCGTAAACATTGAGTGGTTTTTCCAGTTCGCGCTCTTCGCGGAAGATTTCGCCTTTGCCGTACACGGCGGCGCTGGAAGCATAAAGAAACGGAATACGTTCGTCCTGACACCAGTCCAAGAGATCAAGCGTGTACTGATAGTTGTTGTCCATCATGTAGAGGCCGTCGTGGTTCATGGTGTCGGAACATGCGCCTTGATGGAAAACCGCTTCGATATTATCGTAAGGCAGAAGATGGCCGCGCACTTGACGGATGAATTCGTGTTTATCGAGATAATGGGCAATTTCACACTCGGCAAGGTTTTTAAATTTTTCGCCTTTGCTCAGATTGTCGACGGCAACAATGTCGGTAATACCGCGCTGGTTAAGTGCTTTAACGATGTTACTGCCGATAAAGCCGGCCGCGCCTGTTACGATAATGGTCATAATGAGTTTCCTTTATTTTGATTTTTCAGACGGCCTTGAAGTAATCATGCCGTCTGAAAATAAAAACTTTTCTGTCTGGTTTATTTTCCAACTCTATTTTCAGACGGCATTTAGAATTTTAAGGCCGTCTGAAACAATCATTATTGCTCTTCCAATGCATTGGTCAATTCGGCAAACGAGCAAACCGCCGTACCAAGTTTTGCCACGACAACGCCTGCCGCCGTATTGGCAAGGTGCATCGCTTCGGGCATGGTATAGCCTGCCGCCAAACCCAAGCCCACTCCGGCAATAACGGTATCGCCCGCACCGGATACATCATAGACTTCTTGAGCCCGTGTAGGCTGATAAATCGGCTCGCCCTCATTGAACAGAGTCATGCCCTCTTCGCTTCGGGTCAGCAAAATCGCATTCAAATCAAGATGACGGCGCAAGTTTTGAGCTTTTTCGGTCAAATCGTTTTCGTTTCTCCAGCTGCCCACCACTTCTTTCAATTCTGCACGATTCGGCGTAATCAGCGTAGCGCCGGCATATTTTTCGTAATCGTCGCCTTTAGGATCGATTAAAACGGGTTTACCGGCCTGCTTCGCCCAATCGATCATATCGGAAATATGCGACAAACCGCCCTTGCCGTAATCTGAAAAAATAATGGCATCGTATTCAGGCAACACTTCACGATATTGATGCTTGATTTGTTCCAATACCTCACGATGAGGCGACTCTTCAAAATCAAGTCGGATAAGCTGCTGATTACGGGCAACAACGCGCAGTTTGACAGTAGTCGCAATTTGCTTGTCACGCATCAGATAGGAAGAAACACTGTCTTGCGCCATCAACGCATCCAGTGCATCTGCAGCTTCATCATCGCCGGTAACGGACAACAGCCCTGCTTTACCGCCCAATGAGGCGATATTGCGCGCAACGTTTGCCGCTCCGCCCGCCCGCTGGTCGATACGGGCGATTTTCGCCACCGGCACTGGGGCTTCAGGAGAAATACGGGACACATCGCCAAACCAATAACGGTCGAGCATCACATCGCCGACAACCAGGACTTTTGCTTGTGCAAAACGGGATTTGAGGGTTTCTTGTTGGAACTTGGTGGGCATTTTGCCTCCGTTGTGTTTTTTTTCAGACGACCTCAACCTGTAAGGTCGCCTAAAAATCAGTTTGCTTCAAGGTTTACCACGCGGTTCACTTCGCGCAATACGGCTACCGGATCGGCAGCTTTGGTTACCGGACGGCCCATTACCAGATAAGTCGATCCTGCCGCCAATGCTTCGGCCGGTGTCATGATGCGGCGTTGATCGTCATTATTACCGGCAACGTCCAAGCGGATACCCGGTGTGACCAAGACGAAATCTTGTCCCAATTCACGACGCAATGGTGCGGCTTCTTGAGCGGAACATACCACGCCGTCCAAGCCCGAACTTTGCGCCAGTTTCGCCAAGCGGATGACTTGTTCTTCAGGGGCGATGTTTAAACCGATTTCGGCCAAGTCGCTTTGTTCCATGCTGGTCAACACGGTTACACCGATCAAAAGCGGCTTGGTGTGATATCCGGCAACGGCTTCTACGGCGGCTTCCATCATGCGGCGGCCGCCCGATGCGTGCATATCGACCATCCAAACGCCCATATCGGCGGCAACTTTGCATGCCTGCGCGACGGTGTGGGGAATATCGTGGTATTTCAAATCAAGGAAAAGTTTGAAACCTTGATTGATTAAGCTTTCCGCCAAATTGCGGCCGGTCGCGGTAAACAGCTCTTTGCCGATTTTGATTTGACACAATGTCGGGTCAAGGTTGCGGACAAATCCGAGCGTGTCTTTTTCGTTGGCAAAATCAAGGGCGACGATAACGGGAGTGCGTTGTTGCTGGGTTTGGAAATCGGAGATTAAGGGATTCATAAGATGCCTGCGGATAAACGGTTATAGCTTCGATTTTAACAGCTTTTGTACACAAAAGACCGTCTGAAAATATTTTTTCAGACGGCCTCATGATTTTACTTCGGCAAAACTTATTTGCCTAAACCTTTCAATACTTCGGCTTTCACGGCTTCTACCGGCTGGGTGCCGTCGACTTTGATGTATTTCGGCGCGTGTTCGCCTTCCAGTTTGCTGTAGAAATCAACCAAAACTTCGGTTTGCTCGTGGTAAACGGCAAGGCGTTTTTTCACGGTTTCTTCTTTGTCGTCGTCGCGTTGAATCAAATCTTCGCCGGTTACGTCGTCTTTGCCTTCGACTTTAGGCGGATTGTAGGTAACGTGGTAAGTACGGCCGGAAGCCAAATGCACGCGGCGGCCGCTCATGCGGTCGACAATCACGCTGTCGGGTACGTCGATTTCAACGACTGCGTCCAAATCCACGCCCGCTTCAACCATCGCTTCGGCTTGTGCCAATGTGCGTGGGAAACCGTCAAACAGGAAACCGTTTTTGCAGTCGTCTTGGGAGATGCGTTCTTTCACCATGCCGATGATGATGTCGTCGCGCACCAAACCGCCTTCATCAATAATTTTTTTCGCTTCCAAACCCAGCGGGGTGCCTGCTTTGATGGCCGCGCGGAGCATGTCGCCGGTAGAAATTTGAGGAATGCCGAATGCGGCGGTGATGAATTGGGCCTGTGTGCCTTTGCCTGCGCCGGGCGCGCCCAACAATAATACTTTCATGATGAGTCCTTCTTGGTTTATGGATTTGATGTTTGTTTAATTCTACACGCCTTGCGTTTATCGTTCAAAACTTCAGACGGCCTGCTCTGCGCCAAAGTGCTGCCACGCATCATCGCGCATTTCGATAAACCAGCTGTCTTCGGGGAAGCGTTCCAACGCGTCCTTCAACGTGGAAAGTAGGTTTTGGGACAATGCTTTTGCCAAATATTCTTCCTCGTTGGCTTCTGCCGCTTTGTCCGGCTGTTGCGCCAAACCGAGGGCGCGTGTCCGATGGCCGTGTGCCAGATAGTTAAGCGCAATCACTTTTTGCGCCCAAAGCTGGGGAATATCGGGGCTTTCCTGCAACAACACCGATAAAATCGATACGGCGACCGCCAACCGTCCGCCGGTCATGCGCAAATCTAAAGACTGGTTGGGCGGCAGGGTGCTGAGCATTTCTGCCATGCGAAACCAAAATTCGCCGCTGGCCTCGTCTGGCGCGGCCACTTTCAACATTTCGTAGTTGAACTCTTGATCGTCGTCTTTGACCAGCAAAGCGACATCGGCAAGCAGTTTTTGTTCGTCACGGCTCAAATGGCGTAAATCATTCATGTTTTTTCCTTTCAGACGGCCTCGAACACAGCCCTTACCCTGTCCAAATCTTCCTGCGTATCCACACCGGCAGCTGGCGCTTCTTGGGCAATTTCAACGGCAATCGGATAGCCGTGCCACAAGACGCGCAATTGTTCCAGCGATTCGATGGTTTCCAAAGGAGAAACTTCCATTTCGGAATAGCGTTGCAGGAAGCCTGCGCGGTAGGCATAAATGCCGATATGGCGTAAAACGGCTGTTTCGGAAGGCAATTCGCGTTTTTCGGCGCGCATGGCGTCGCGCGGATAAGGAATCGGAGCGCGGCTGAAATAGATGGCGTTGCGGTTTTTGTCGAGGACGGCTTTGACGACGTTGGGATTCATAAACTCGTCAAAATCGTGCAATTCGTGGGCAGCCGTCGCCATTTGCACATTGTTTTCAACCAAAACTTCAGCCGTACGGTTGATGAGTTCGGGATCGATTAAAGGCTCGTCGCCTTGTACGTTCACGACAATCAGATGTTGCGGCAGTTTCAGCGTATTGGCCGCTTCGGCAAGGCGCGTTGTACCGCTTTCGTGTTGATTGGAAGTCATGACCACTTCGACTCCGTGCGCCTGACAGGCCGTCTGAATATCGGGATGGTCGGTGGCAACGACAACACGCGCAGCCTCACTTTTCGCTGCTTGTTCGGCAACACGTACAACCATCGGTTTACCGTGAATATCGGCCAAAGCCTTGCCCGGCAGACGTGAAGAATCCAACCGCGCCGGAATCAATACGACAAATTCGGTCATGCTTTCAGTTCCTCTTCGCTCAACGCTCGTGCTTCGTTTTCCAGCATATAAGGGATGCCGTCTTTAATCGGATAAGCCAGCTTCGCCTGACGGCTCCACAATTCCTGTTTGTCTTGATGGTATTCGAGTTTGCCTTTGGTAACAGGACAAACGAGGATGTCTAAGAATTTTTTTTCCATGGGGTTACTTTCGGGTTTGATGGTTTTAGCGAAAATTGCTGCACTCGTTTTAGCGAAACTCGCTGCGCTCGTTTTCAGACGGCCTCAAGAGGCATCATTTTTTCCGTGCCGTTTTCTTTGTTTGCTTTGTTTGCCGTGTACAGACTTGGTCAGGATTTTTGCCGCCACACATAATCTGATGAATTTCTCGAATTAAGTCTTTGTTATAACCTGATTTTTCATATTTTTCATTAATGATGTTTATCATCGGGCCCATCGTTGTCTCAAGATAGCGCGGCATTTTATTGAGTATCGATTGCCCCACTGTCGTACCGTAAAAGTCAATCAATGCGTTGACTTCTTCCTGAGTATAAACCGTCTTTATGCCATCCAACGTCGCTTTATGTAACTGGGCACGCACTTGCGGTGTATTAATTTCAGCAATCAATTGAGTTGTATATTTCTTTAAGACCGCTTCCAACTGAGAACGTTTATCTTCCGGCGCATTTTTCAAAAAATCCTGTACCTTTGGATCAGAGAGTACAATACCCTCGACACTTTGGAAGGTCTGATCCAACAGAGCATCCATCTTCTGTACTTGATACAAACGCTCCAGCGACTCATCGCTAGGTGTAGCGGCAAATGCATTGGCACACAAGACCAAAGCAGTAAAAGGCAACAATAAAGTTTTCAATTTCATTTTTTCTCCTTTTTAAGGCTTAGGGGAAATGGCAACAATAGTAAGCAGCAATTTTTTCAGGTTCATAAATTTCCTTATTATTAAAGGCAAACCACAACAAGGAATCAATTGATTTCAGACGACCTGCCGGGAATCTTCCAGCCGTTCCAACACGAACGCCGCCAAGTCAGGCTCAATTATCGCACAAACAGGCAACACCCATACATGATTCAGATTAAGGCCGTCTGAAAACTTGACCGCATCTTTCTCCGTAATAATGACCACATCCGCATTGGGCAAGTCTGCCGCTGCGATGTCGGCATGGTCGGGCAGTGCAACGGTTTGGTTCAAGGTGATACCCATGTTCCGCAGCGAATCGAAAAAACGCTCCGGCTTGGCGATACCGGCGACGGCGGCGATGGTTTGATTTCCCAAACCCGCAAAATCCAATTTTTCAGACGGCCTGTTCAAACGGTAAATCTGCCCTGTTTCAATATGGCTGGCAAGCATATTTTCAGACGGCTTAAATGCCGCATCTGCTTTTCCGCCGCTGACGACGACCGCATCAACGGAAGCCAATCGAGACAAAGGTTCGCGCAAGCTGCCGTTGGGCAGTAAATCTAAATTGGTGCGCCCTGTATCTGCCGCAGGAAATACGGCAATTTCCATATCGCGTTGCAAGGCATAATGTTGCAAACCATCGTCGGCCACAATCAATTCAAGCTCCGGATATGCCGCAAGCAATGCCCTGCCTGCTTCTGCACGGCTGCTGCCTACCGCCGTCGGCGCACCGGTTTGGAGAAACAGCAATAAAGGCTCGTCGCCTGCATCTGCCGCGCTGCTGGCTGTATTCAATACATGAACCGCCTTGCCCTTGCGCCCGTAACCTCGGCTGATGATACCGACCTTAACGCCCTTTTTCTGCAAACCCGACACCAGCGCGGCGACTATCGGCGTTTTCCCTGTTCCGCCTGCATGGATATTACCGACCACCACCACTGGCACAGGCAATTTTTCGCTTTTCAGACGGCTTGAAACAAAATCATCGCGCCGTTTCGCCACAATTTTGGCAAACAGCTTGGACAATGGTTTTAACAGCAAAGACAAAAACGGATTAGGGGATTGCCAATGGCGTTCAATAATTTGGTGGAGTTTGGGCATACGCACGGCTTTTGAAGCGAAAATCAAACGATAATATAACACAAGCCTGCCCGGACAAGGCCGTCTGAACATGCGGCTTTGATAATATTAAAACAAAGGACGCAAGTTTCATAAAAACGAATACAACGAATCGCCCTAAAACCCTTATAATTCAGCTTTCCCCAATTTTTCTGTTTCGCAATGTCCGAACTCTTCACACCCTCCTCCATTTCCGTATCCGAACTCAACGCCCTCGCCAAAGCCTTGCTGGAAGACCATCTCGCAGGTTTATGGATTGCCGGCGAAGTATCCAATCTGACCCGTGCCGCCAGCGGACATTATTATTTCTCGCTTAAAGACAGCCGCGCGCAGGTACGTTGCGCGATGTTTAAGGGTGCAGCCATGCGTTTGGCGAAGCTTTTGAAAGAAGGCGACCATATCGAAGTATCAGGAAAAATCAGTATTTATGAAGCGCGGGGCGAATTTCAAATTACCGTGAACGAGGTGCGGCTCAAAGGCTTGGGGCAGCTTTACGAAGCCTACGAGCGGCTGAAGGCGCAGTTGCAGGCGGAAGGCGCGTTTGCGGCGGAACGCAAGAAATCTTTGCCTGCCCGCCCTCAATGTATCGGCATCGTAACCAGTCTGGCGGCAGCGGCATTGCGCGATGTCGTTACCACCTTGAAACGCCGCGCGCCTGAAATCCCCGTTATCGTTTATCCGACGCCCGTTCAAGGCACAGGCAGCGAGTTGCAAATTGCCCAAGCGATTAAAACCGCTTCGCAACGCGCCGAATGTGACGTGCTGATTGTCTGCCGTGGCGGTGGCAGCATTGAAGACTTGTGGGCGTTTAATGAAGAACCGGTCGTGCGTGCCATTGAGGCCTGCGCAATTCCCGTTGTCAGCGGCGTAGGCCACGAAACCGATTTCACGCTTGCCGATTTTGTTGCCGACGTACGCGCTCCGACCCCGACCGGCGCGGCAGAACTGGTCAGCCCCAACCGCCAAGAATCGTTACACCGTCTTGCACAGGCGCAAGGCCGTCTGAAAACCGTTTTGGAACAACGCTATTTCGATGCCAGCCAAAAGCTCGACTGGCTCGCACGGCAAATCCGTCATCCGCGCCAAAAACTTGACGAGCAACGCGCTTCAATCAGCAAACTGGCACAAACCCTGTCCTACTCGATGACGCAAAACTTCCGTGCCCATACCGCCCGTTTTGAACGCCAAATCCAAACCCTGAAACATTGCCGTCCTGATGTTTCCGTTTACAAAAACAACATCGACCGCTTTCAGACGGCCTTGTCGCATTCCTTCCGCCAGCTGCTCGCCCACCGCCGTCAAAGCCTGACCGCCCAAGCCGCATTGCTCGAAGCCGTCTCGCCTCAACATATTCTGGAACGCGGCTTCTCGGTCGTCAAAAACACACGCGGACAAGTCATCCGCAATGCCGATACGTTGAAACAAGGTCAAAAACTGCACATCACTTTTGCCGACGGCGAAACCGACGTACGCGTGACCAAAGAGCAGGCGCAGGGCGAGTTGTTTGACTGACGCAATAAAGGCCGTCTGAAACTTTATGCTGATGAAGTGAAACTACGATTGCCTTTTAAAAATCCTTAACCTGCCAATGCGGTATAATGCCTCATCTGCACCCGCAGCATATACGGAAACATTATGGACAACTCACAAAATACAGAAAATCCGATTCCACCGCGCAACTCCATCCGCAAAAACAGCATTTACCTGCTGCCCAATTCCTTTACCATCGCCGCACTGTTTTGCGCGTTCTTCGCCATCACCCAGTCCATGCACGGACGTTATGAAACAGCGGCGATTGCAGTTTTCCTTTCCATGCTGCTCGACGGTATGGATGGACGCGTGGCGCGGCTGACCAACAGCCAAAGCGCGTTCGGCGAACAGCTCGACAGCCTTGCCGATATGGTCAGCTTCGGCGTCGCGCCTGCCCTGATTGCCTACAAATGGCAACTTTGGCAGTTTGGCAAAATCGGTTATTCCGTCGCCTTTATCTACTGCGCCTGCGCCGCCCTGCGTTTGGCACTGTTCAACACGCTTATCGGCAAAGTCGACAAACGCTGGTTTATCGGCGTACCCAGCCCGACCGCCGCTGCGTTGATTGTCGGCCTGATTTGGGTCAACCACAGCGTCGAACGCTTCCCAAACGTGCATTGGTGGGCATTGGGTATCACCCTGTTTGCCGGCATTTCCATGATTGTGCAGATTCCGTTTTGGAGCTTCAAAGAAATCAACATCCGCCGCCAAGTGCCGTTTATGGGCATGGTGTTGGCCGTATTGATTCTGCTTTTGATCAATTGGGAGCCTTCGCTCGTCCTCTTCCTATTCTTCCTCGGTTACAGCTTGTCCGGTTATGTGATGGCAGTCATCCGTTGGTTTAAAAAACGCCATAAATCACACAAACACGACAAGGCCGTCTGAAATGTGGTCTTGGGACATCATCCTTGCCCTGCTCGCCGTCGGCAGCGCGGCAGGCTTTATTGCCGGACTGTTTGGCGTAGGCGGCGGCACGCTGGTTGTCCCCGTTGTCTTATGGGCATTGCAACTGCAAGGCGTAGGCAACCACCCCTATGCCCAGCATATCGCCATCGGCACTTCCTTTGCCGTCATGGTGTTTACCACCTTCTCCAGCATGTATGCCCAGCATAAAAAACATGCCATCGATTGGGCAACCGTCCGCCGGATGACGCCGGGCATGATACTCGGCGTCCTCCTCGGCGCAGTAACGGCAAAATATATGCCGACGCTGGCTTTGCAGGTTTTCTTTATTGCATTTCTTACCCTTATCGCACTCAAAACCCTACGCGATTCCAAACCCACACCTTCACGCACCCTGCCCACCCTCCCCGGCCTGACAGCCGCAGGCACGCTTTTTGGTGCGGCTTCAAGCTGGGTCGGTATCGGCGGAGGTTCGCTATCCGTTCCATTCCTACTGTATTGCAACTTTCCGGCGCACCGCGCCATCGGCACATCTTCAGGCCTGGCGTGGCCGATTGCAGTTGCCGGCACCATCAGCTATTTTGCCAACGGTTTGCCTATTGCCAACCTGCCTGAAGGTACGGCAGGCTTTATCTATCTTCCGGCCGTAGCCATTTTGAGCATTGCCACCATCCTCTTTGCCCCGCTCGGCGTTAAAACGGCGCACAAGCTGCCCGCCCGAAAACTCAAAATCGCCTTCGGTATTATGTTGCTGCTGATTGCCGCCAAAATGACTTGGAATTTGATACATTAAATCTTTCTTGTGAAACAGGCCGTCTGAAAATCTTTCAGACGGCCTGTTTCATAGCAATAAAAACAAACTAAATTAAATCTTTTTCCCTACCCGATTTGCCCCATTGCAAAGACGGCCAAGCGCCATATCGCCCATCCTGCCACCAATAATCCGGCGCACAAACGAACCATGCGTTTTTGCAGAAAGGTTTTCAACTGCGCTGCAAATATGCCCATCGCGAGCAGGTTCGGCAAGGTCCCCAATGCAAACGCCAGCATATACAGTCCGCCATGCAAGGCATTGCCGCTGCCTAAAGCATACAACGACGCGCTGTACACCAAACCGCAAGGCAGCCAGCCCCAAAGCACGCCCACGCCGAAACAGGCAGGCACCGATTTAATCGGCAGCAATTTGTTCAGCAACGGATTCAGGCGTTTCCATATCGGTTTGCCGATGCCTTCGATTTTGGTTGCGGCAGTCGAAATACCGGCAAGATACAGACCGAGCAAAAGCAGCAAGACATTGGCGGCAATATACAAACCGTTTTGAACCGCGCGCGTATCGTCCAAGGAAATGCCGACCTGCCCGACCAAGCCGACCAGAAGGCCAATGACGACATAGCTGCTGATGCGCCCCAAGTTCAACAATACAATCAGCCCGATTCGGTTTAAATGCGGCGGCAGCTGCAAAGCGAATGCGCTGCTCAATCCGCCGCACATGCCGACGCAATGCGTTCCGCCAAAAAAGCCGAGCAGAAAAAGAGTAAGAAATGTGATTTCTTGATTCATGGTTTTTAATGATTCAAACGAATGGATGAGGCCGTCTGAAACTTTTCAGACGGCCTTGAGAATGAAGGACAGGCTTTTCCGCCCACCCTCTTCACGCTTTAGAAAAGCAATTAACTGCGTGCGCGTACGTCAAATGCCTGACGCAAACCTTCGCCGATCATAACCAGCAAAAGCAACATCACCGTCAGCGTAGCAACGGCAGACAGACCGATCCACCATGCGTCCAAGTTGTCTTTGCCTTGCGCCAGCAACTCGCCCAAGCTCGCCTGTGAGGCAGGTACGCCCAAGCCCAAGAAGTCCAAACTGGTCAGGGCAAGTACGGCACCGGAAATACGGAAAGGCAGGAAGGCCAATACCGGCGTCAAGCTGTTGGGCAGGATATGGCGCCACATGATTTCACGGTTGCTCACGCCCATCGCGCGCGCCGCCAAAACGTAATCGGTCTGACGGTTTTTCAAAAACTCGGCGCGGACATAGTCGGACAAGCCCATCCAGCCGAAAAGCGACAGCAACACCAGCAAAATCAACAGCCCCGGATTAAAAAACGAAGACAGGATAATCAAGAGGTACAGCTCCGGCATACCGCCCCAAACCTCGATAAAACGCTGCATCAAAAGGTCGGTTTTACCGCCGAAATAACCCTGCACCGCGCCTGCAACCACGCCGATTACGGTAGTTACTACCGTCAACACCAAGGCAAACAGCAGCGAATCGCGGAAACCGTAAACCAAGCGCGCCAACAGGTCGCGGCCGCGGTCGTCCGTTCCCAAGATATGCCGTTCGGACGGTTTGGCCGGATCGGGGGCCGTATCGAAATCGTTCAAGGTATCGGCATCGTAAGGATTGGGCAGATACAGGGCGAAATTGCCGTCTGAAGTGATGTTGTGGCGGATAAGCGGATCCAAATAATCCGCAGGCGTATCGAAATCGCCGCCAAATGCGGTTTCGTTGTATTCAGTTACCAAAGGGAAGAAATACTCGCCCTGATAGCGTATCCACAAAGGTTTGTCGTTGCTCCACAAAGGCGCAAGCAAGGTAACGACAAACAAAACGGCCAAAATCCGCAAAGCCAGCCAACCGCGCTTATGCTGCTTAAAAGCCTGCCAAGTAGGGTTTGAAGTAGATTTTTTCTTTTTCATGGTTCGAAACATTCTTTAATAATGGATTGAAGATATTTTCAGACGGCCTTATTTCTGTCCGCCAAAGTGAATGCGCGGATCGACCCACGAATAAGAAATATCCGACACCAATTTAGCCAACAACCCCATCAGCGTGAACACATACAACGTGCCCATTACGACAGGATAATCGCGTTTCATCACTGCCTCGTAAGACAGCAAACCCAAACCATCCAGCGAGAACAGCGTTTCAATCAACAGGCTTCCGGTAAAGAATGCGCCGATAAATGCGGCCGGGAAACCGGTAATCAGAGGAATCATGGCGTTGCGGAAAATATGTTTCCACAAAATCTGTTTCTCAGGCAAGCCCTTGGCCCGCGCGGTATAAACATATTGACGGCGGATTTCTTCAAGGAACACGTTTTTCGTCAATACGGTCATCACCGCCAAATTGCCTGCCACCGAAGCGGTAATCGGCAAGGCCATATGCCACAAATAATCTTTGACTTTACCGGCCCAAGAGAGCGTATCGAAATCATCGCCCACCAAACCGCCCTGCGGAAACCAGGCAAAAAAGCTGCCGCCGCCAAACAACACCAGCAACACCAAACCCAAGACAAACGGCGGTACGGTATAGCCGACCAAAATAATCATGCCCGTAATCGTATCGAAACGGCTGCCATCCCTGACCGCCTTGGCAATACCCAACGGAATACATATCAAATAAGTCAGGAAAAATGTCCACAAACCCAAACTCATCGATACCGGCATTTTCTCTTTCACCAATTCAAATACGGTTTGGTGATGGAAAAAGCTCTCGCCCAAATCGAAACGGGCGAATTTCCATACCATATCGGCAAAACGCGTCAAAGGCGGCTTGTCGAAACCGTATAAAGCATTCAGCGCGGCCAAATCCTCCGCACTGATGCGGTTGCCGTTTTTGGCCAAAGTTCCGGGCATACTGTGTCCCGCCGTTTCGCCGCCAACCGCGCCCTGCGTCAGCTGCTGAACCATCTGCTCCACCGGGCCTCCGGGAACAAACTGAATCACGGCGAAAGTAATCGCCAAAATCCCCAACAGCGTGGGAATCAAAAGGAGCAAACGATGAAAGATATAACGCCACATGGTTAAGTGTTCCTCTATTTTTTTGATTTGAAGGCCGTCTGAAACCGCTTGCTTCAGACGGCATTATCGTAACGGATTAATAAGCGTTTGGACGATGATTTACTTCTCCAAAGCCTCCAGCAATTTTTTCTCAATCAAATCCGCGTCAAAGGATTTGGCAATCAGCTCGAAGCGCGAGTCGCGACGCCATGAAACTTGGTTTGCGCCCCATTGTCCGTCCACCCAGTTGAGCCATACCCATGTACCGAGCACTTGGAACACGCCTTTGGCACGGACGAGGCCGTCTGTCAATTTAGGCAGGTCGTTGAAGAAATCGGTCAATTTTTCTCCGTCGAAATCACGCCCGGCAGGGAAAGTGAAGCCTTGGGACTGGAAGCCCATGGTGTTGTCTGGCAGGGCTTTGAGGCGGTAGCGCGATTTTTCGACAACGGGAATATCAAGCCACTGGATGTCGAGCTGCGCATTTTGGACTTCAACCACTTTGGCTTTGGGCGGGAACAGTTTGGCCGCTTTATCATGAAATTCGGCAAGCTGTTCGGGGGTGCACAAGTCGGTTTTGCTGGCGACCAATACGTCGCAAATGCCGATTTGGTCTTTATACAATGCTTGTTGCGCGTAATCGGGATTAATAAACTGACGCGGATCGACGACGGTAAAGACCGCACCGATTTCCAGCATGCTGTCGAGCGGTTTGGCTTTCAGTTCGTCGATAACGCTGGCGGCGTGTGCCAGGCCGCTGGCTTCAATCATCAAGCGGTCGGGTTGGGCATCGCGCAGCATTTTTTGTACGGTCGTCCCCATTTGCGCGCCGGCGGTACAGCACAAACAGCCGCCGGCAATTTCGGCCACGGGAATGCCGTTGTCGCTCAAGACAGCGCCGTCAATGCCGATTTCGCCAAATTCGTTGACAATGATGACCCATTTTTCGTTTGGGTCTTTTTGCGCCATCAGACTTTTGAGTGCGGTGGTTTTACCTGTTCCGAGAAAGCCTGAAATCAGGTGGACTTTGGTCTTTTTTACTTCTGACATTTTTTACAAATTCCTGTTAAAACAACATGTTCTTCTTTTAATGAGAAACCGGTTTCAGCCACGCCTGCACGCAAGGCCGCCCATTCTTGACTCAAGGTCTGCTCATCCGCCGTACCGCATTCGGTGCAAACCAAAATAAACGCGCTATGGTGCGCTTCTGTTTCTTCGTGGTCGTGGCAATGGTCGTTGCACTCGTGCTGCGCGTGGCTGCACAAAATATAGCCGTTGACCGCCGCCACTTTGTGCAAAACACCCTGTTCCGCCCAAAAATCAAGAGCGCGGTAGGCCGTCGGCGGCGCAACCACACCCTCGCTTTGCTGCTGCATCTGCGACAGAACGTTGTAGGCTTTAATCACGCCGCTTTGTTTCAAAACAATATCAAGCACTTGCTCGCGCAATGCGGTTACCTGCACGCCATCGCGCTGCGCTTGTTCTAAGATTTTTTGTTTGATTGCGTTCATAACTGAAACAGCCTTTCAGACGGCCTTGTTAATAAAAAATTACATTATAGCGTGTTTACTCAATTTCAGATAACAAAGAGGCCGTCTGAAACGTTCAGACGGCCTGATGCCGATTACTTAAACCAAGATTTAATTTTTCCAAACAAAGACATGCTTTGTTTTTCAAACGTTTCTTCCTTCGCCGGGGCAGGCTCGTCGCGGTAAACTTTCATGCCTGCAAAGGTCTGGGCAACCGGCATGATTTCGATGGAATTGACGTTCATCCGCGCCGGACGCTGGTAGAGCCATAAAGCGGTATCGGCAATATCTTGCGGCTGGATAAACTCGACATTCTCATAAACCTCGGCCGCACGCTGGTCGTCGCCTTTAAAACGGACGTTGGAAAACTCGGTATCGCCGCACAAGCCCGGTTCGATATTGGTAATGCGGATGTTTTTGTCTGCCAATTCGGCGCGCAGGTTCATGCTGAATTGGCGCACAAAAGCCTTGGTCGCGCCATAGACATTACTGCCAGGATAAGCATAACTGCCGGCAATCGAACCCAAATTGATGATGTAGCCCTGTTTGCGCGCGACCATTTGCGGCAAAATCTGGCGGGTCAGAAAAGTCAGGCCGATGATATTGGTTTGAATCATGGTTTCCCAATCGCCAAAATCGGCTTTATCGGCGGAATCCAGACCTAAAGCCAAACCGGCGTTGTTGATCAGGCAATCGATTTCGGATAAATGCTCGGGCAGGCTGTTCAAAGCGTTTTGAATCGACTCAGTGCGCGAAACATCCATTTCCAAAGGGTAAAACTGCTCGCCCAATTCCTCTGCCAACTGCTGCAATTTGTCTTCGCGCCGTGCCGCGCCGATGACATGATATCCTGCCGCAACAAAAGTACGGCACATTGCCGCGCCGAATCCTGCCGATGCCCCGGTAATCAAAATTGCCATATCGTTTCCTTTCTATACTCGTTTCAGACTTGGGTTTAAGGTATGATAACGCCTTATCAGACGGCCTGAGTGTTTGGCCGGCCGATTCTAAATTTAACGATAATCATATCATCACAATAGGACACACTCCATATGAAAACCCGTTTTCTCCCTGTCGCTTTGGCGGCAGTGGCGCTTACCCTGACCGCCTGCGGTGGCAGCGGCGCACCTTCCCAGCCTAAAGGCCCAATTTCCGAAGACCGTACGGCCGCGTTCAAATCCATGATGCCCGAGTTTACCCGCATGGGCAAAATGGTCAAAGACGAAGAGCCTTACGACGTAGAAAAATTCAAACAAGCCGCCGCAACCTTCGCTGAAAACAGCAAAAAACCGTTCACCCTGTTTGAATCCGATCCTCAAGGCAACGGCCGCGCCCTGCCTGCCATCTGGACAGACATGGCAACATTCAAAGCCGAAGAAGAAAAATTCGTCGCAGCAGTTGAAAAACTCAACGCCGCCGCCCAAACTGGCAAGCTTGAAGAAATCAAAGCCGCTTACGGCGAAACCGGTGCAAGCTGCAAATCTTGCCACGATACATTCCGCGGTCCGGAATAAGGCTTAAATCAATAAAGGCCGTCTGAAACATCATTTTCAGACGGCCTTTTTTTCAACTGGCTTCAAACCTTTCCCTATCGACTTTATATTTTGCATTTCATGTTTTGTCGGTTTCATTTTAAACCGACGGACCAATTCACATATCGCAATCAAATTTTTTTCTTTCGGCCGTTTAAATTCAATTAAATCTTCCCTCTTCCCGGCTGATCCGATTCAAATTTAAACCTACTTTATCTTTTCAGCCGGATTCATCATATGCGCATTGATTATCTCCTAAAACAAAAATCTGCTTTATTTTTTAACAAATAAAAACCATTATTAAAATATTTGTAAAGTTTAATAATATGTTATAAAGTAGCAGCTTCGTTTCTGAGGTAACTATCATGAATCCGAATTTCAAATTAAATCTACTAACATTATCTTTACTGGCTATAACAAGTATCGCACACGCAGAAGACGAGGTTTCAACTCAAGAGCTTGATGAAATTCAAGTCAAAGGCAAACACATTGCCAAAGAGAAAAAAGTTTTTACCGAAGGCCAAGCCAAAAGTTCGCGTGAACGCGTTTATCAATCCAGCGAAAACATCGATACCATCGTGCGGAGCATGCCCGGCGTCTTCACCCAACAAGACAAGGGATCGGGGGTATTGGCGGTCAATATCCGTGGCGATAGCGGTTTGGGACGCGTCAATACGATGGTTGACGGCGTAACCCAAACCTTCTATTCCACTTCCGCCGATGCCGGACGCAGCGGCAGCTCCTCGCAATTTGGTACGGCACTGGATCCCAATTTTATTGCCGGCGTGGATGTAACCAAAGGCAGTTTCTCGGGTGCCAACGGCATCAATACCTTATCCGGTACAGCCAATTTCCGTACTTTACGGGTAGACGATGTGGTACATGGAAACCATACCTTCGGCCTTTTAACCAAAGGATTGACCGGCACAAACAGCACCAAAAGCAACTTTATGGCAACCGGAGCGGTACAAAAATGGTTTGACAGCGGAGCGCGTCTTGGCGCGTTATATGGTTACAGCCACCGTAATGTCGAGCAAAACTATAAAGTAGGCGGCGGCGGTCAGCGTATCGGCAATTTTGGCGAGGAATATTTGGACCGTAAAAAACAAGAATATTTTGAGAGCAACTTATTGAAATTCGACCACGAACAAAATCTCTGGGTTCGTGACTTTTCCAAGCGCAATGCGGTCGGCAAAAGCTATTGGGACTACCCTTTCTCCAAAAAATATAACGATCCTGAAGTTTTGCAAAGAGATTATGTCGATGATTTGGAAAGAAGCTGGAAAGAGAATTTGGCACCGCAATGGGACCTGACTCCAATCGACCCGACCAGCCTGCAACAACGCTCAAACAGCCATTTGGTCAAAGTAGAATATGAAAACGACAACAACAAGCTGGACCTTCAGCTTCGTACCATGAACAACCGTATCGGTAGCCGCAAAGTAGAAAACCGCAACTACCAAGCCAATTACAATTTAAACATTGGCGATTATGTCGATTTAAACGTATTGGCCGCCCATAATCTGGGTAAACAAAAATATCCGAAAAACTCACGTTTTTCAGGATGGGGGCTGTTGGATTATTTGGAAACCAAAAACACAGCCAATCTTTTGGATATCAACAACCGCTTCTCTTTCAAACTTCCCAACAAAACAGATTTAAAAGCCACCGTCGGTTTCAATTTCTTTAAAAACCAATACAGTAAAAACCGCTTTCCGGAAGAGCTGAGCCTGTTTTACGACGGCCCCGATCAAGATGCCGGCTTGTACAGCTTTTTAGGCCGCTTCAAAGGCGACAAAGGAATATTTCCCCAAAAATCAACGATATTGCAACCATCAGGCCAACAAAAATTCAATACCTTCTATTTTGATACTTCCTTGAAAAAAGGCATTTATCAATTGAATTACAGTGCCAATATGGTCAACTACCGCTACAAGGGCGAATATACCGACTACTTCAATACCCAAGAAGACTTTAAAAAAGCATTTGGAGAAGATTCTGAAATTTATAAACAGCATTGCACGCCAAGCTGCGACCTTTACGAACCGGTTTATACCAAATCCGGTAAAAAGCATGCAGTAAACCATTCGGTGGCATTAAACATCAATGTCAACGACTACTTTATGCCGTTTATCAGCTATTCGCGCACGCATAGAATGCCGAATATTCAAGAAATGTATTTTTCACAAATCGGCGACTCGGGCGTCAATACCGCCCTCAAGCCGGAACAGGCCAATACTTACCAAATAGGCTTCAACACCTTCAAAAAAGGGATTTTCAAGCCGGACGATGTATTGGGTTTCAAACTGGTCGCCTATCGCAGCAGGATAAATAACTATATCCACAATGTTTATGGCAAATGGTGGGATTTGGATAAAGCACCCAGCTGGGTAACCAGTACCGGCCTGCAATACTCCATCCAACATCGAAACTACGCCAAACCTGTCCATAAAAATGGTTTGGAAGTGGAAATGAACTATGATTTCGGCCGCTTTTTTACCACCCTGTCTTACGCCTATCAAAAAACCAACCAGCCGACCAACTATAGCGATGCCAGCGAATCGCCCCGCAACTCTTCTAAAGAAGACCAAATCAAACAAGGCTACGGCTTAAGCAAAATTTCCCGCCTGCCCCGAGATTATGGCCGGTTTGAATTAGGGTCCCGATGGTTGGGCAATAAATTGACCATCGGCGGCATTATGCGCTATTACGGCAAAAGCACACGGGCAACGACTGAGGAAGAATTTGTTGACGGTACAACCGGTGCCAATACCTACTCTTCACACCAAATGGGCAGAAGGGTGATCAAAAAAACAGAAAGCATCAACAGACAGCCGCTGATTTTTGATTTCTATGCCAATTATGAACCGAAGAAAAACCTTATCCTTCGTTTCGACATTCAAAATGCGTTCAATAAACGCTATATCGATCCTTTGGATGCCGCAAACGATGCCGCGACTCAGCGCTATTTCAGCGTATTTGAAAGAAAAGGCGGTTTGGATGATGAAGAGGTCGAATGCGATGCCAACGGTTTATGCAACGGCAAATATGGCGGTACGACACGCTCCGTCTTGAACAACTACGCACGAGGCAGGACTTTGCTGTTTACCATCAGTTATAAGTTCTAAACCTATCTATCAGTATCTTAATATTGCACTGATTAAGCGGTAGTCAATATTGTTGCAGTATTTATGGTGTTAGTTTACGGCACCAAATATGCCTTGAATTTTTATAGCTCAATTTCAACATTAAATGATTAGGTATCGAATATGAAAAAAATAACCCTAAAATTCACCGCACTTTTGCTTGGCTCAGCTTTAGCAAGTAGTGCGTTTGCAACAGAAAATGGTCAAACTTCCTCAAGTTCTGATTATGAATTAGAGAAAGTATTGATTTTCAGCCGACACGGATTGCGTTCACCAGTGGAAAAAGATCCGCAAGAAATGGCGAAATATTCCCCGTATGCGTGGGCAAAATGGGATGTGTCATCTGGTTATCTCACGGCAAAAGGGACAGTGCTAGAAACCTATTTCGGCCAATATTTAGGACAATGGCTTGCGGATAAAGGATTATTAACGACAGATCGTTGTGCATCGGGTGAAGGTATTTTCGCTTATGCGAATGGAGTGCAACGCACCATTGCAACAGGTCAGGCCATTGTGGCAGGAGCTTTTGCAGGCTGTAATGTTCAACTGCAACATCACGGTGAAATTGGTTCAGAAAAAGATCCAATTTTTAACACGCAGGCGCACAATCCAAGCCAAGCTTTGATTGAATCTGCAAAAAATAACGTTGATTTAACCGCTTTACAGCAAAAATTAGTGCCAAATTATGCGTTATTGAGTGAAATCATCGATTATAAAAATTCACCAAACTGTTTGCAAAAAGGCGAATGTGATTTAGGTGGAAAAGTCGGTGAATACAGTATCAAAGACGGCAAGTCGGTCAAGATTACGGGTTCTATCAGCACCGGGAAGAAAATTGTCAGTGCATTATTGCTCGCACATTATGTGGGTAAGCCTGATTCTGAAATTGCAAACGGTCGTGTGGATAGCCAAGAAAAATGGCGCGCAATTAACGAAATTAAAAACGAATATTACCGCACTTTATTTAAAAACAATGAAGCGTTAGCACAAAATGCATCATATCCGTTATTGGCATTTATTCAGCAGCAGCTAAATAGCGAAAATAAAATTAACTTATTGGTTGGACACGATTCTAATATCGTCGCTCTGCTGGCTGCATTAGGTGTTGAGCCTTATGAATTAGATGGTTCATTGGAAAATATCCCAATCGGTGGCAAGCTGCTATTTGAAGTGTGGAAGCACAAACCAAGTGGTAAGCTCAAATTTAAGTTGGATTATGTGTATCAATCTACCGAACAGCTGATTAACACCACGCCATTAAGTTTAGCGACACCACCAAACCAAACAGCTTTAACGCTCAAAGGCTGTGAAAAAGATGAAAAGGGCTTTTGTGATTACGAGCGTTTTCAACAGGTGTTGAGTGAGGGTATTAAGAACGGTAAAAAATAGCATTCATGCAACCCTATGAAAAATACTTAAAAGAGAATTCGCAGAAACTGCGAGTGGATCAAACGGAAAAGCCGGCAAACGTAATGTTTACCGGCTTTTCTCAATATATTCTCAAAATTTTCTTCATCTATACACAACAAAAAACCTGCCCTTACGGGCAGGTTGTTTTCAATAATGACGAGGATTACAGGCCGCTCAGACGGGCTGTATCGTGTGCAATCATCAATTCTTCGTTGGTAGGAATCACAACGGCAACAGCTTTGCTGTCGGCAGTGGTAATTACACCGGCATTGCCGAAGCGGGCTTTCAGGTTGGCTTCTTGGTCGATGTACAGACCGAGGAAGCCCAAGTAGCCCAATACGCGTTCGCGGATGATGTCGGAGTTTTCGCCGATGCCGCCGGTGAATACCAAGGCGTCCAAACCACCTGCCGCTACTGTCATGCTGCCGATGTATTTAGCCAAGCGGTAGATGAACATTTCCAGAGCCAGTTTGGCTCCCGGATGACCTTTGGCAGCTTCTTCTTCGATGGTACGGCAGTCGTTGGACAAACCGGAAATACCGAGCAGGCCGGATTTTTTGTTCAGCATTTCGGTAATTTGGGAAATGGTCATGTTGGCGTTTTCAGCCAAGAAACTGAAAACGGCAGGGTCGATATCGCCGCTGCGGGTGCCCATTACCAAGCCTTCCAACGGAGTCAGGCCCATGCTGGTGTCTTGAGATTGGCCGTTGGCAACGGCGGTAATGGATGCGCCGTTACCCAAGTGGGCAATAACCATGCGCAAATCTTTTTTGTCTTTGCCGAGGAAACGTGCGGTTTCGTCGGTGACGAAGCGGTAGCTGGTACCGTGTGCACCGTAGCGGCGCAAGCCGTATTTTTCATACAATTCATGTGGAACAGCGTATTTGTAAGCGTGTTCAGGCATGGTTTGATGGAATGCAGTGTCGAATACGACAACGTTCGGCAGGCCTTTGAAAATGGTCTGTGCGGCACGCAGGCCCAAAAGGTGGGCAGGGTTGTGCAAAGGAGCAAGCGGAATGCATTTTTCAATACCGGCAATGACTTCGTCGTCAACCAAAATAGATTCTTTGTACAATTCGCCGCCGCTGACGACACGGTGGCCGATGGCGCCGATACGGCTGTCGAGGTCATGCGCTTTCAGTTCTTCCATCAGGGCTTCAACGGCGCCGGTATGGTCAGGTTTGGTAGAAAGATCGACTTTGCGTTTTTCACCGTTGAATTTGAAGGTAATGAAGGCATCAGGCAGATTGAGTTTTTCTGCCAGGCAGCTCAGCAATACTTCACCGCTGTCGTTGTCCAATACGGCACCCTTGAGGGAAGAGCTGCCGCAGTTCAAAACCAAGATTAATTTTTGTGTCATTTTATGCTCCTTGAGGTTTCAGACGGCATTTTTGTCGGGACCTTACTGCGGCTCCGGCTATGTTGCACCCCTTGTGGGACGTAGTGGGTAGCGGTCTGAACAGATTAACAAAGTAAACGCCGTATTCTAACAAAAAATGTAATCGGCTGCTTGACTTAATATTTGATGTAAAATGGACGGAATTTTATTTTAGGCCGTCTGAAAAATGACGGCGGTTTTGAAGAATTTTCAATATGCATTATTTCAGTATCCACACTCAAGACGGCGAGCATGCCGGATTTTTTATTATGTTGGCAGACGATGAGTCGCAAAATCCGCCGCAAAGCGGGCGCTTCGCAATCAAGCTGCAAAATGAAGATGCAGACGCAGCGGCGGTATTATCGCCTTTCGAGCAAACCGATATTCCGCAATACTGGCGCGTGGTTAAAGACCGTATCGAATTGTTTTTTGACGATAAAAACATAGGCGCGCTGCGCAACGAATACCTGACCGTCAGCGGCAAAACCTTTATCCTGACCGATTTGACCGGAGCGATGTAATGGAAAGTATGTTTATCCTTGTCCCCATCAGCATTATTTTGGCCTTTATTATCGGCTGGTTTTTCTGGTGGTCGGGTAAAAACGGACAGTTTGACGACCTTGAAGGACCTGCACACCGCATTTTGATGGACGACGACTCCACTGAAAAACTGATCGAAAAAGACGAAGACAAAGAATCCGAACAATGAGCCTTAAAAAAGATAATCTGAATTTCCACACGACCCGCCGTTTTGCGCCGCTCTTTGGGACGCAGTTTTTGGGCGCGTTTAACGATAATGTGTTCAAAACCGCATTATTCGTGATGATCAGTTTTTACGGTTTGGGCAAAAACGACTTTCTGCCATCCAGCCAAATGCTGAACTTGGGCGCGATGCTGTTTATCCTGCCCTACTTCCTGTTTTCCGCGCTCTCAGGGCAACTGAGCAACAAATTTGATAAAGCCGTTTTGGCGCGCTGGATCAAGCTGTTGGAAATCATCATCATGGCAGTGGCGGCGTATGGCTTCTACATCCAATCCGCGCCTTTGCTTTTAATCTGCCTGTTTTGCATGGGTACGCAATCTACCCTGTTCGGCCCGCTGAAATACGCCATTTTGCCCGATTACCTCAACGACAAAGAGCTGATTATGGGCAACAGCCTGATTGAATCGGGTACGTTTATCGCCATCTTGCTCGGCCAGATTTTGGGCACCGCAGTTGCAGGCGTTCCGCCGTATATTGTTGGCGGTTTGGTGTTGTTGGTCGCCATCGGCGGCACGATGACCAGCCTGTTTATGCCGTCTGTAGCCGCTAAAATGCCGGACACAAAAATCGAATGGAACATCATCAAAGGCACGAATTCGCTGATTCGTGAAGCGGTGGCCGACCGCCCTGTATTCACTTCCATTATCGGTATTTCATGGTTTTGGTTTGTCGGCTCGGTTTATACCACCCAACTGCCGACGTTCACGCAAATCCATTTGGGCGGCAACGATAATGTGTTCAACCTGATGTTGGCGCTGTTCTCCATCGGCATCGCCATCGGCTCGGTATTATGCGCCAAACTCAGCCACGAGCGCCTGATTTTGGGCTTGGTTACTATCGGCACATTGGGTCTGACTGTCTGTGGATTATTGCTGGTGTGGCTGACCCACGGCCAACGCTTCACCGAATTAAACGGCATTATCTGGTTTTTATCGCAAGCCCAAGCGTATCCGATTATGCTCGTCATGTCGGCCATCGGCTTTTTCGGCGGCTTCTTCTCCGTACCGCTCTACACTTGGCTGCAAACCGCCAGCAGCGAAACCTTCCGCGCCCACGCCGTCGCCGCCAACAACATCATCAACGGCGTGTTTATGGTGTCGGCTGCCATTCTGAGCGCAGTTTTGCTGATGTTGTTTGACAGCATCACGCTGCTGTATTTGATTGTTGCCGTGGGTAATCTTCCGTTGATTGTTTACCTCATCAAACGGGAACCGAAATTTATCGGAGATTTGACCGCTTTGTTGAAAATCAGCAAATAAGGTCGTCTGAAATATATCCCCACCATGCACATTTTCACTGTTCAATCGCGTGGACAGCTTGTGCATAAATCAGATTACTGTCTGATTTAACATTAAAAAACAGGACTGCCTAAATTTTAAGCACAACTTTACCGCCGGACAAAATGCACATTTTCCCCAAACAAGCGTGTGCAAAGGCTGTGAATAAGTCGGCTTAATGTTTGATATTTCAAAACAAAACGATATTTGATTAATTTTTAGGCAGTTAATAAAAGGCCGTCTGAAAACTTTTTCAGACGGCCTGAGCGTATAATAACCACCTACCTTATAGTTCCCAAACGATATGATTTATCCATGGCATGAAACCCAATGGCAACAGCTCGCCGCCCATTGGCAAAACCGTCCCAACGCTTGGCTGTTTACCGGCAAAGAAAATACCGGCAAAACCGAGTTTGCTCGCTTTGTCGCGCAGGCATTGCTGTGCGAATCGCCCAAGTCCGGTCATGAACCCTGCGGTGAGTGCGCTTCGTGCCATTTGTTCAGCCAAAACACGCATCCCGACTTTTACGAACTCACGCCGGAAATTCCCGAAGGCGAGGCAATAGGACGCAAACTCCTGCAAATCAAAATCGATGCCGTGCGCGATATTGTGGAAAACATTTACCTGACCGCAGTCCGCGGCGGCCTGCGCGTGGTATTGGTACATCCGGCGGAAAGCATGAATACACAGGCGGCAAACGGTTTGTTGAAAGCTTTGGAAGAGCCGCCGCAACACGTTGTTTTCCTGCTCGTTACCCATGCGCGCGACAAACTCCTGCCCACCATCAAAAGCCGTTGCCGCCAGATGGTGCTGCCCTCGCCGACCCATGAACAAGCTGCAGCATATCTGCGTCAACAGGGCGTGGAAAATGCCGAAGCCTTGTTGGCATTCCACAGCGGCGCACCTTTATTCACACCGACTCCCGAATTGGACGCATTGCGCGAAGAGTTGCTGACGCTGCTGGCTGCCCCACGTCTGTTGGCCATACTCGACTACGCCGCTGCGTTCGACAAACAAAAGCAACCGCTGGCCGTTTTCATCGACTGGCTGCAAAAGTGGCTGACGGATGTCGGTTTGGCACAACAAAGCATGGCGCCGCTTTATTATCCGCACCATGCCCAAGCCCTGCTTCAGACGGCCTCTAAAACCGATTCACGCAGGCTGTTTGCCCTATTGGGCCGTCTGAACGCGCTCAACCCTTACGGATACCATACCTTGAGTGTTAAAATGCAGCTTGAGTATCTGCTTATCGAATATTTAGATTTTTGGCAAAACAAACCCTAACAGGTAATAAATGATGAATAAAAAAGACATTCCGGCGAAGATGTTGGCTTTGCAACTCAAAGACCCCAATTTGTTGTACAACTGCTATATGCCGTTTTTAGAACACGGCGGCCTGTTCGTGCCGACCGATGACGTATTCTCCCTAGGCGAAGACATTCTCTTGGCCGTCGAAATCGCCGACTATCCCAAACGCTTCCTGCCAACCAAAGTCGTTTGGATCAATCCGGCGCGCACCTCGGCCCACCGCCCCAAAGGCGTAGGCCTTGCCTTTTCCGAACACGAAAGCTGCCAGCAGGCAAAAAACCTGATCGAAGCCGAGCTCGGCCCGCGCCTGCGCAGCGACCGTACTACTTTTACCCTGTAATACCATGCATTTAATCGATTCACATTGCCATCTCAACTTTGACGGCCTAAAAGACCGCCTGCCCGAAGTCTTTGCCAACATGGAAGCACAAAGCGTCAAACAAGCGCTTGCCATCAGCGTCAGCAAACAAAGTTTTGCCGAAGTCTTCGACATTGCCCAGGCGCACGACCACATCTACTGCACCATCGGCGTACATCCCGACAGCCAAGAAGCGGAGGAATTTACCATCGCCGAAATGGTAGAAGCGGCCAAACATCCGAAAATCGTCGGCATCGGCGAAACCGGTTTGGACTATTACTGGTGTAAAGGTGATTTGTCATGGCAGCATCAACGCTTTGCCGACCACATCCAAGCCGCCAACGAAAGCGGCCTGCCCGTTATCGTCCACACACGCGATGCGGCCGAAGACACCTTGCGGATTTTGAAAGAATGCCACACCAACTCCGGCGTGATCCACTGCTTCTCCGAAGACGTCGCCTTTGCCAAAGCCGCTTTAGATTTGGGCTTATACATTTCCTTCTCCGGCATTGTGACGTTTAAAAACGCACCGCTGATACAGGAAGCCGCCAAATACGTCCCTGCCGATAGAATCTTGGTAGAAACCGATGCCCCCTTCCTCGCGCCGGTTCCCAAACGCGGCAAACAAAACGAGCCGTCCTACGTCCGCTATACAGCCGAATTCGTAGCCAATCTGCGCGGCGAGAGCTTGGAAACATTGGCACAAAACACCAGCGACAATTTCTATCGCCTGTTTAAGAAAGTACCCGACAGCCGTCTGAACAACGGCTAGTTCTAAGACTTTCTACCACCGGTTCTGCCTCAAACGCAGCGGCAAACTCGAAATAGCTCAAGACAGAAACGATAACGAAATCGGCTTGTGCCATCTTCCGGACGGCCGGACCTTTAAAGAATGGAAAT
Source organism: Neisseria sp. HMSC061B04 (assembly GCF_001836705.1). Taxonomy (NCBI): domain Bacteria; kingdom Pseudomonadati; phylum Pseudomonadota; class Betaproteobacteria; order Neisseriales; family Neisseriaceae; genus Neisseria; species Neisseria sp. HMSC061B04. The sequence continues at coordinate 68,572 of NZ_KV830224.1, read as the reverse complement.
ATTTCCATCAACACAATAAATAAGTTTAAATTCAAAATATTGCTTTCCTAAGCCCAGCAAAGCTCAAGGCCGTCTGAAAGTATTTTCAGACGGCCTCTTGCTTATTTTACTGATAGGATGTAAAACCTATCCTTCGAAATAAACGGTTCATCGAAACCGTACACCCATCGACACAATATGGACACGAACTCCGAAATGCACACCCACCCTAATTTTTACGCCATGCTAACAGCCGCCTGCCAAAAAAACGGTAAAGGCACGGTCATTTTCAACGACAAAGAAAAAATCAGCTATTCCTCCCTCAAACACGAAGTAGAAACCGTCGCCGCCTATCTGCAACACGAAGGCGTACAATATGGCGACAAGGTCGCCCTGGTCGTTTCCAACTCTCCCGAATTTATTGCCGCCTATTTCGCCATTACTTCCATCGGCGCGGTAGCCGTCCCACTCAATGTCTTTTTGAAAAGCGAAGAATTTTCCTACATCCTCAATGACTGCGACGCACGCTTTATGTTCGCCTCCGCGCCGTTGGCCAAAGAACTCAAAAACATCAAAGCCAAAACCAAAGTCCGTAAAATCATCTGGATTGGCGAAACCAAAGCCGCCAGTGGCGAAGACAGCTATTTCGATGCCGCACGCACATTCCCCGGCAAGCCGAATCTGAGCCGTCAGCCGTCTGTCAATGATTTGGCGCACATTATCTACACCTCCGGCACAACCGGCCACCCAAAAGGCGCATTAATCAGTTACAGCAACCTGTTTTCCAACCTTTCGGGCATCGAACAAATTTTCCAAATCTCGCAAAAAGACCGTTTCGTCGTCTTCTTGCCCATGTTCCACAGCTTTACGCTGACCGCCATGGTTTTGCTGCCGATATCTCAAGCCTGCTCGATTATTTTGGTCAAATCCGTCTTCCCGTTCTCCAACGTGTTGAAACAGGTTTTGCTCAAACGCGCTACCATTTTCCTCGGCGTACCGGCCATTTACACTGCCATGAGCAAAGCCAAAATCCCTTGGTATTTCAGATGGTTCAACCGCGTCCGTCTGTTTATCAGCGGCGGGGCACCTCTGGCCGGACAAACCATTGACGACTTCAAAGCCAAATTCCCGCGCGCCAAATTGCTGGAAGGCTACGGCTTGAGCGAATGCTCGCCCGTCGTGGCCGTCAATACGCCCGAACGCCAAAAAACCGCCAGCGTCGGCGTCGCCCTGCCCGGCCTGACCGTGAAAGCCGTCGATGATGAATTGGTCGAAGTGCCGCGCGGCGAAGTGGGCGAACTCATCATCAAAGGCGGTTCGGTTATGCAAGGCTACCTTAATATGCCTGACGCCACAGATGAAACCATCGTCAACGGTTGGCTGAAAACCGGCGATTTCGTCACCATAGACGAAGACGGCTTCATCTTCATCGTCGACCGCAAAAAAGACCTGATTATTTCCAAAGGCCAAAACGTCTATCCGCGCGAAATCGAAGAAGCCATTTACAAACTCGATGCCGTGGAAGCCGCCGCGGTCATCGGTGTGAAAGACCAATACGCCGATGAAGAAATCATTGCCTTTATCCAACTCAAAGAAGGCATGAAACTGGAAGAAGCCGAAGTCCGCAGCCACCTGCGCGGCCTGCTGGCAAACTTTAAAATCCCCAAACAAATCATCTTCCAAGACGAGCTGCCGCGCAATGCCACCGGCAAAGTGTTAAAACGCAAACTCAAAGAACAGTTTCAAGACTAAACCGCTGTTTCAGACGGCCTCTTGATTCATGCAGGCCGTCTGAAAACAATCTGTATTCCACAAACCTTTTCAGACGGCCACGACCATGACGACACCTATACTCGAAATCGAAAACCTAAACGGCTCCTTTCCGAGCAAGCAAGTCCTGCACAATATCAACCTGACCTTGCAACCCGGCCGCAAGCTGGCATTGGTCGGCGAGAGCGGCAGCGGCAAAACCGTATTGTCGCAAGGCATTATGCGCCTCAACCCGATGGTTAGCTTTGAAGGCCGTCTGAAATATTGCGGAACCGACCTGCTGACCCAGTCCGAACGCGCCCTGCAAAAGCTGCGCGGCTGCGAAATCGGCATGGTGTTTCAAGAACCCATGACCGCCCTCAACCCCGTTATGCGCGTCGGCGAACAAATCGCCGAAGTCCTGACCCTGCATTTGGGTTTGGATAAAAAACAGGCATGGGCGCGCGCCATCGAACTCCTAGATGAAACCGGCATCCACCAGCCCGAGCAAAAAGCCCAGGCTTATCCGTTCCAACTTTCCGGCGGCCAACGCCAGCGGGCCATGATTGCCATGGCCGTATCCGCCCAACCCAAGCTCCTGATTGCCGACGAACCGACCACCGCATTAGACGTTGCCGTCCAAGCCCAAATTCTCGACCTGCTCTCGCGCCTGCAGGAAGACCACGGCATGACCATGCTCTACATTACGCACGACTTAAACCTCGTGCGCCGTTTTGCCGACGACATCGCCGTTATGCGTAACGGCCGCATCCTTGAAACCGGCAAAGCAGCCGAAGTCTTCGCCAATCCGCAACACGAATACACCAAAATGCTGCTCAATGCCGGCACAACACGCCGCGTCGCCCCCTTGCCTGAAAACCCGGCCACCGTACTTAAGGCCGAACACGTCGCCTTTTCCGTCAAAGAATCGGACGGTTGGTTTAAAAAACGCGACAAAACCATCCTCAACCCCATTTCTTTCGACCTCAAATCTGGCGAAACCTTAGGCATCATCGGCGAAAGCGGCAGCGGCAAAACCACACTGGCCAAAGCCGTTATGCACCTTATCGACTCCGAAGGCAGCCTACACATCAACGGCGAGCCATGGAAACGCGAATTGAGGCGCAAAATCCAAATGGTGTTCCAAGACCCGTTCGGCGCATTCAATCCGCGCATGAATGTCTTTGATACCGTTTCCGAAGCCTTACGCGTGCACGAACCTGAAATGCCGCGCGAAGAAATGCGCCGCCGCGTCGAAGAAGTCCTCAAACAAGTCGGTCTGCCCGAAGACGCACTCGAACGCTATCCGCACGCATTCTCCGGCGGCCAGCGCCAACGCCTCGCCATCGCCCGCGCCATCATTGTCCGCCCGAAAATCCTCGTATTGGACGAACCAACCAGCGCGCTCGATGTCCAATGGCAACAACAAATCCTTGAATTGCTCAGCGGCCTGCAAAAAGAATACGGCCTCGCCTTCATCATCATCAGCCACGACCTTGCGGTTATCCGCGCTATCTCCCACCGCGTGATGGTATTGAAAGACGGCAAAATCGTTGAAGAAGGCGAATGTGAAAACGTATTTGCCAATCCAAGCAGCGACTACACGCGCCATTTGATTGCACACTCCGGCCACATGGTTCAAGAGACCGTCTGAATCTTTAAAGATTACGATAGGCGCATTTCAAAAAAACTATTACCGGGCGACGGCACTTGAAATTTTCCCTGTCTGCCACTATTCTGAACAACATATTTATTAATCCCGATTCAAAAGGAAACAAACATGAGCAGCGAATTGATTATCCACGCCAGCGATGCCAGCTTCGAACAAGACGTTTTGAAATCCGACGTACCTGTATTGCTGGACTTCTGGGCACCATGGTGCGGCCCTTGCAAAATGATTGCCCCAATCTTGGACGACATCGCCTCCGAGTTCCAAGGTCGTCTGAAAGTCGTTAAAATCAACATCGACGACAATGAAGCCACTCCTGCCAAATTCGGCGTTCGCGGCATCCCTACCCTGATGGTGTTCAAAAACGGCGAAAACGTTGCCACTAAAGTCGGCGCATTGGCTAAAGGCCAACTGACTGCATTCGTTGAAGCCTCTATCGCTTAAGGCTTTAAAGCATATAAAAAGGCCGTCTGAAAACAATTTTCAGACGGCCTTTTTTGTATTCATTAAGCAGCCAATGGTTTCAAAATCAGGCTGGCATTTTCAGCCTTCACTTTAAACAGCAAATCAATATTCGGATGCTTACCCGGATTGGCTTCGGCATCGGCAACATGCTCGGCAAACCATGCCAGACCGCGTTCTGCCGCCGCTGCGTCAAGTTTACCGTCAAACTCTTGCGCCAAAGCATGGTAAAGCTTGAGCGAGCCTTGTTTGCCGGGTGCATTGGGAATGTGATGAACCACATTGCCCTCTTTATCGAGAATATCCAAGCCGCTCAAATGATTGATGGCAGGCATGGTGGCCAGATTATCTTGGAAGCTCATGATTGTCCTTTCTGATGTGGGTTTTAAAGCAAACCATATAACAAGGCCGTCTGAAAGTTTAGGTTTGACACTTTTCAGACGGCCTTAAACATTTCAATTAACGTGTACCGAAAATCTTATCGCCGGCATCGCCCAAGCCTGGAATGATGTAGCCGTGTTCGTTCAAGTGGCTGTCGAGCGCGGCAGTGTAGATGGTTACATCAGGATGCGCCTCGTTGACGGCTTTCACGCCTTCCGGCGCAGCAACCAATACCAATGCTTTGATGTTGCGGCAACCTTTGGCTTTCAAAAGGTCGATGGTGGCAACCATAGAGCCGCCGGTCGCCAACATTGGGTCGATAATCAGCGCGGGACGTTCGTCCATGCTGTCGACAAATTTTTCAAAATAAGAAACCGGTTTCAAAGTTTCTTCATCGCGCTGCAAGCCGACAACGCTGATTTTGGCAGTCGGAATCAGGTCGAGTACGCCGTCGAGCATACCCAAACCGGCACGCAAAATCGGGACGACGGTCAGCGTTTTGCCTTTGATGCGGTCGCCTTCGATAGAGCCGCACCAGCCGTCAATAATGTATTTTTCAATTTCAAAGTCACGGCTGGCTTCATATGCCATCAGACGTGCCAACTCGGTGGTAAGCGTGCGGAATTTGTAAGTGCTGCAATCCGCTTCACGCATCAGCGTGAGTTTGTGGCGGACTAAAGGGTGGTTGATAACGGTAACGTTCATGTTGATTTTCCGAATTGCGTTGATGGAGGGGGATTATACTTTTTTTCGCATGGCGCGCAAAGTGCGTATTCATGCGAAAGGCCGTCTGAATCAGGGTTTCAGACGGCCTTTGTCAACAATTTTACATTACGGAATATTGCAGATGATTAAGCTTTCAGCAATTCTTGCAGTTCGCCGGCTTCATACATTTCCATCAAAATGTCGGAGCCGCCGACAAATTCGCCGTTAACGTACAGTTGAGGAATGGTCGGCCAGTCGCTGTATTCTTTAATGCCTTGGCGTACGGCATCGTTTTCCAATACGTTGACGGTTACATAGTCGGTGCAACCTGCCGCATTCAGGATTTGTACGGCACGGGAAGAGAAGCCGCATTGCGGGAATTGCTTCGTGCCTTTCATGAACAATACGACGCGGTGGGTGGTAACGACTTCTTTGATTTGATCGTGGATAGAGGACATGGTGTGTTCCTTTTTACTAAATCGGTTGTTCGGGAAAAATCAAATTTCCCGCCATTATACGCAAATTGATGAAGTTGAGGGGCGTTTATCAACGTCGGATCTGACCGTTGCCGTTGATGTAGAACTTGGTCGAAGTCAGCGCTTCCAAACCCATCGGGCCGCGGGCGTGCATTTTTTGGGTGGAAATACCGATTTCCGCGCCCAATCCGAAAACAAAGCCGTCGGTAAACCGAGTAGACGCATTGACATAAACCGCCGCCGCATCAATGCTTTCTTGGAAAAACTCGGCATGGGCAATGCTTTGGGTCACAATCGCTTCCGAGTGATGCGTCGTATGGCCATTAATCCAATCGACGGCTTCTTCCACTGATTTTACCGTTTTGACCGACATAATATAGTCAAGAAACTCGGTACTGTAATCTTCCTCGGTTGCCAAAACAGCATTTTTAAACATACGCAATGCTTCCTGATCGGCTCTAAATTCGACCGGATGCACTTTGGCAACGGCTTCTTCCAGTTTGGGCAAAAACGCTTCTGCTATCTTTTCGTGGACAACCAAAGATTCAGCGGCATTGCACACGCTCGGACGCTGCGTTTTGGCGTTCACGACGATATCGACCGCCATCTCCAAATCGGCACTGTCGTCCACATAAATATGGCAATTACCGACTCCGGTTTCAATGACAGGAACTTTCGATTTCTCTTTCACCGTCTGAATCAAGCGCGCGCCGCCACGCGGAATCAGCACATCAATATAATCGACCGCCTGCATCAATTCCTCGGCAGCAACATGACTGGTATCTTCGACCAGCTGCACTACATCGGCATCCATTCCCGCTTTTATCAAAGTCTGCCTAATGACGGCAATCAATGCAGTATTGGAATGGATGGCATCGCGACCGCCGCGCAAAATAATGGCATTGCCGGTTTTAAAGGCCAGAGAAAACGCATCGACCGAAACATTTGGGCGGCTTTCAAAAATCATGGCAACCACGCCCAAAGGCACGCGTTTTTGAACAATCTTCAAACCGTCCAGATTGGTATAGCCGCGGACAACCTGCCCAATCGGGTCCTGCAAATCGGCAACCTGCCCAACGCCTTCCGCAATGCCTTTGATGCGTTCGTGATTCAAGCGCAGCCTGTCGAGCATAATGTCCGAAATGCCGTTTTCTTTTGCAGCAGCCAAATCGCGGGCATTTTCTGCCAAAATCATCTCAGCCTGTTCAACCAAAGCCGTTGCAACCTGACGCAGCAGATTGTTTTTTTCCAAGCTTCCCAAGCTGATTAACGTTTTACTGGCTTTTTGGGCATTCTTGCCCAACTGTTCGATATAGTTCATCCAACCTCCCTATTTCTCTTGTGCAAACCACGTTCCGATAGGCGCGCCATCTAAAACCTGAAGAATATCGCGCGGATTAGCGCTGTTCATCAACACCATCTGGCCGTGATGTTCAAACATCATCTGCGCGCTCTTAATCTTACTGAGCATGCCGCCCGTACCAAACTTACTGCCCGAGCCGCCGGCAGAAGCAATAATTTCTTCGGTAATATCGGCAACATGGCTGCGCAGCTTGGCATCGGCGTGAACGGCCGGATTTTTATCAAACAAACCGTCGATATCGGACAACATAATCAACAAATCGGCTTTAACGATTTTCGCCACGACTGCCGACAAACGGTCGTTATCGCCAAATTTGGTGGCATGGTCCATCTCGTCCACGCTGACCGCATCATTCTCATTGACAATAGGGATGACGCCGATGGAAAGCAGGGATTCAAAAGCATTGGTAACGTTTGCCAAACTTTCCGGATATTCGACCACATCGCGCGTCAGCAGGATTTGCGATACCGTCATCCGATAATGGGAAAAAATCTGCGAGTAAAGGCTCATCATGGCCACTTGGCCGACGCTGGAAACAGCCTGCTGCTGCGCCATTTCCACCGGACGTTTTTCCATGTTAAGGACATTCAGCCCAAAGCCCATCGCGCCGGAAGACACCAGCACAATTTCCTTGCCCTTTCCGACCAAGCTGGAAATGACAAAGGCCAGTTGGTCGATTTTTGCCAAATTGATTTTACCGTTTGGCAACACCAAAGAACTGGTTCCAATCTTAATGACAATGCGTTTTACTGCTTCAAAATCTCGTTTCATTATTCTCCTCTGCTTTCTATTTTTATGATTGCAAGCGGCATTATTTCAGCCAAACGTATCTACATCATAACTGCGAAGCAATAGAAAATACAGACAAAATTAAAAGTGCCTCCTTCAAAAGCCATATTTTCAGCTCTTATCCGAATCCATTAACAACAAAACAAAAGGCCGTCTGAAACCCTATTTCAGGTTTCAGACGGCCTTTTACCAATTATTGAAACTCTAGTCTGCAAAGATAAATACAGACTGTTCCCTACAAACGCTTATTGATGGTCGGAAATAATTTTCAACATTTGCGCCAATACTTTAGGATTGGCCGCAACGATGTCGCCGCTTTCCAACCAGCCTTCATTGCCGGACATATCGGTAACGATACCGCCTGCTTCTTGGACAATCAATGCACCGGCGGCAATATCCCAAGGTTTGAGGTTGAACTCGAAGAAACCGTCCAAACGGCCTGCCGCAACGGCACACAAATCCAAAGAAGCCGCGCCTTCACGACGGCCGCCGGCGGTTTTGGCCAAGAAATCTTTCAAAATCGCCAGATACTTGTCCATCATGCTTTGATCGACAACAGGGAAGCCGGTGCCGATCAGGCAGCGGTTCAATTCGATGCGGTTGGAGACACGGATGCGGCGGTCGTTGAGCAACGCGCCTTTGCCGCGGGAAGCCATGTATACGTCGTTGCGCTCAGGTGCGTACACCAAAGCTTCTTGCAACACGCCTTTGTTCAGGAGTGCCATAGAGATGGCGTATTGAGGATGGCCGTGGAGGAAGTTGGTTGTGCCGTCGAGCGGGTCGATAATCCATTCGTACTCGGCGGTGGCTTTACCGTGGGAGCCGCCTTCTTCGCAAGTGATTTTGTGATGCGGATAGGCTTCTTTGAGCGCTTCCACCAAAATCATTTCGGAGCTGCGGTCAACATCGGAAACGAAGTCGTTGAATGCTTTGCTGTCTACTTTGACGGCATCCAGATTGCCGGCGGCGCGAATCATCATTTGCCCTGCTTTACGGGCGGCTTTGAAAGCGGTATTTAAAAACGGATTCATGGTTTTCTTCCTAATTCAGGTAAAATACGCCCTAATGCGCCGAACAAGGCACACAAGAGGCTGTTAATCGTTTCCGATGCTGTTAAAGAACATTTCAGACGGCATGGAAAAAGGCCGTCTGAAAACAAAAAGATGGCGCATTATACCTGATTCCCGTACAAACAGAAAACAAAACATGACTTCCGAAAAACCCGCCCTGCCCGCTTATCTGAACAACATCCGCATCATCCTCACGCGCACCAGCCATCCTGCCAATATCGGCTCCGCCGCCCGCGCCATGAAAACAATGGGCCTGCACAATCTGACCATCGTCGCCCCCAATCTGATGGCAACGCCGATGACGGAAAATCCACCCGTATTCGATCCGGAGCATCCGCAATCGTTTAAATTACCGGAAGAAAGCTTCATCCTCGCTTCCGGCGCGGCAGACGTTTTGGAAAATGCCACCATTGCCGCCTCTTTGGACGAAGCCCTTGCCGATACCACCATCGCCTGCGCCCTGACCAGCCGCCGCCGAGAAATCACCGCCCCGCTGCAAACGCCGCGCGACTTAGTACCCGAATTACTGCAGGCCGCCAACCGCGGCGAGAAAGTGGCGCTGGTATTCGGCAACGAGACTTTCGGCTTGAGTATCGAAGAAGTCCAAGCCTGCAACCGACTGATGACCATCAACGGCAATCCCGACTATTTCTCACTCAACCTCGCCCAAGCTGTGCAGGTCGTGTGCTACGAAATCTTCAGTCAAACCGATTCGCCCATGACCCATCTGCAACAGGAAGACCACGCCGCGACCCACGAGCAAATCAAAGGCATGGTCGCCCACATGGAAAGCGTAATGAACGACATCGGCTTTTTCAACCGCCGCAACGGCGAGCGCCTGATGCGCCGTATGCAGAGCCTGTTCGGACGCGCCAACACGCAAACCGAAGACATCGATATCCTGCGCGGTTTTTTCAATACCGTCAGCCACCGTATCCATAAAAAAGACTGATTAAGGCCGTCTGAAAACATTTCCAGCCTTTCAGACGGCATGACTGATATTCGGATAAGCATGAATTACGCCCTAGACGCATTATGGTGGAAACTCACCAGCCAACCCGTCCGCGACCTCGCCTCGCTGCTGACTGCGCCGCCTTTGTGGCAAAGCGGTTGCGAATTGAGCGTGCGCGAACTATTGGGGGAACACGGTTTCCGATATCTTTTGGCATTGGATGCCGATCCCGCGCCGCTGACGGATTACCTCGCCCAACGTTCCCCATTCGGACACCGTCTCGGCATTTATGCCGAAGAGCTGCTGGCTTTCTGGTTTGCCAACGCGCCGCACGCCAAACTGCACGCATACAATCTGCCCGTTTTTTCAGACGGCCAAACCTTAGGTGCCGCGGATTTTGTCGTTTCCCTCAACCAACAGCCCTACCATATCGAGCTGGCGTGTAAATACTACGGCGGAGACCAAGCGCAAAACCTGCGCGGCCTCAACCCTAAAGACACGCTGACGGACAAAGCCGACAAATTGGTGCAGCAATCCAAACTGCTGCATACGCCGCAAGGCAAAGCAACCTTAACCGCACAAGGTCTGTCGGAAAATCCGTTCCCTGCTTCCATCGTGCGCGGCATCGGATTTTTTCCACAAGGTTTCCATGCTTTTGAGCCGCCACTTAATCCATACTGCTGGCGCGGCATCTATATTCAAGATTGGGCGGAATATACGTTTGAACGCCAAGAAGCGCGTTATCACTTGCTCGACCGCATGGCCTACCTCGCCCCTGCGCGAGTTGCCGAAACTGAAACATTGAGCGAAACCGAAATCCGCCGTATCGACCAAGGCTTGATTGCCGTTTTGGAATTACGGCCGGACGGCTTTTGGCACGAAATCGAACGCATCATGAAGGCCGTCTGAAACCCTTTACTAACTTTAAGAGAAACCCATTACATTATGAACGCCGCACAACTCGACCATACCGCCAAAGTTTTGGCTGAAATGCTGACTTTCAAACAGCCTTCCGATGCCGTCCTCTCCGCCTACTTCCGCGAACACAAAAAGCTCGGCCGCCAAGACCGCCACGAAATCGCCGAAACCGCCTTTGCCGCACTGCGCCACTATCAAAAAATCAGTACTGCTCTGCGCCGTCCGCACGCGCAGCCGCGCAAAGCCGCTCTCGCCGCACTGGTTCTCGGCAGAAGCACCAACATCAGCCAAATCAAAGACCTGCTTGATGAAGAAGAAACAGCGTTCCTCGGCAATTTGAAAGCCCGTAAAACCGAGTTTTCAGACGGCCTGAATACCGCCGCAGAATTGCCGCAATGGCTGGTGGAACAGCTTCAACAGCATTGGAGCGAAGAAGAAATCCTCGCCTTCGGCCGCAGCATCAACCAACCTGCCCCGCTCGACATCCGCGTCAATACCTTGAAAGGCAAACGCGATAAAGTGCTGCCATTGTTGCAAGCCGAAAGTGCTGATGCAGAGGCCACGCCTTATTCGCCTTGGGGTATCCGCCTGAAAAACAAAATCGCGCTTAACAAACACGAGCTGTTTTTGGACGGCACACTGGAAGTCCAAGACGAAGGCAGCCAGCTGCTTGCCTTATTGGTGGGCGCAAAACGTGGCGAAATCATTGTCGATTTCTGTGCCGGTGCCGGCGGTAAAACCTTGGCTGTCGGCGCGCAAATGGCCAACAAAGGCAGAATCTACGCCTTCGACATCGCCGAAAAACGCCTTGCCAACCTCAAACCGCGCATGACCCGTGCCGGACTGACCAATATCCACCCCGAACGCATCAGCAGTGAACACGATACCCGTATCGCCAGACTGGCAGGCAAAGCCGACCGTGTGTTAGTGGACGCGCCCTGCTCCGGTTTGGGTACTTTACGCCGCAATCCCGACCTCAAATACCGCCAATCTGCCGAGACCATGGCCAACCTTTTGGAACAGCAACACAGCATCCTCGATGCCGCCTCCAAACTGGTAAAACCGCAAGGCCGCTTGGTGTACGCCACCTGCAGCGTATTGCCGGAAGAAAACGAGCTGCAAGTCGAACGTTTCCTGTCCGAACATCCCGAATTTGAACTCGTCAACTGCGCCGAACTTCTGCAAAACCTAAAGGTCGATTTGGATACCGGCAAATACCTGCGTCTCAACTCCGGAGAACACCAAACCGACGGCTTCTTTGCCGCTGTATTGCAACGTAAGGATTAAGGTTGAAAAAAGGCCGTCTGAAATCCTTTCAGACGGCCTTTTTGATAGATTTTTTACATTAAAATCATTAAATACGATAGTCGCGCTCTGCAATAATATACTTTAAGGCATGTATCTCGACCTTTCATCAGAATATTGTGAAAAGCTGGAAAAAATGCTTTATGCTTTGTAAATGTATGTGTTCTCGTTCAAAATTCGCCCGGTCATGCCTCAGGCGATACCCGATACAGACAACGATAATATATAAATCATTTGGTTAAAAATCATGTCGCATATTTATTCTTCACCCACAAAGCCCCGTTTATTGTCATCGGCCGTTGCCGTCGCCTGCTGTCTGTTGCCGTTTCAGACGGCCTCTGCATACAGCCTGCAAGACATCCTCAGGGACGCTTTAATCAGCGACCCGATTGTGCGTGAAGCCAAAGCCACTCAAGAAGCAGCACAAAGCACGACCAAAGCCACGCGCGCACGCCATTATCCTGTCGTTACCCTGACCGGTACGAAAGTGCTGGCGCAACACAATAAATACAACAGCAACGACATGGATGACGGTATCGGCGTGCGCGGCAGCGTGAACATCTACTCATGGGGTGCGATTGAAGCCGCCGTCCGCCGCGACCGCAGCCGCGAAGAATACTATCAACACAAATACACCGAAAGCCAAGAGCAGCTGGGCAGCGATATCGGCCGCCTCTACCTGAGCGCATTGCGTGCAAAAGAAACCCTGATCCTCAACGAACAGACTTTGGCGCGCCACAACAACCTCTTAAAAGACTTGGACACCATCGTCAAATATGATGCCGGCCGCCGTTCCGAGCTGATTGAAGCGCGCGCACGCCAACTGCAAGTTGCAAACATCATTGCCCAACAACGCCGCACCATGGATTTGGCACTGAGCCGCCTATCCCGCTATACCTCGCGCCAACTGACTGCCAACGATTTGGAAGATCCGTTTAAAAACGACACGGCGAAATCCATCACCAAACGCTTCAACAACCCCAACCGCAACAACAATCCGTCCTATCAGGCGCAATTGGCCGAACGCGACAGCGTCCGTGCCGATTTGGATGCCTCCAAAGCCGAACGTCTGCCTGCCCTCAATTTGGAAGGCAGTGCGACGCGCAACACCAGACAGCTTTATTTAAACGTCGCATGGAATGTGTTGGATATTGCCGCACGACACAATGTAGAGCGCAATGCCAAATCATTGATTGCCGCAGAAGCCAAGTCCGAACAAATCCTGCGCGACATGAACGAACGCGTTCAAACGTCGGCCATCGATATGCAGGAAAGCGAACAGCGCACCGCGCTGACGGCGCAACACATCGCCGCCCAAAAAGAAGTCATCAAAGTGTACGAATTGCAGTTCAAAATCGCCCGACGTACGCTGACCGACGTTTTGAGCGCATACAGCGAGTTATCCTCCATCGAGCAGGATTACGTTGCCGCCCGCAACGATTTCCGTGATGCGGCACTCGACTATTTAAATACCCAGGCCAAGATCTCCGCTTGGGTCGGTTTGGCACAAAAATAAAGCCATATCCGCCGGTTAAACCAAAAACATTACGCGAAAAAATATGAAAGCCATCATTGAACATATCGTTTTAGTGACCCGCCTTTTGGGTGCGCCCGTATCCGAAGCCGCTTTGTCCGCCGAAGTCGTGCGCGACAAAAAGCTCAAGGTCAACTATCACTCGCTGGTCGAAGTCCTGCGCAGCCACGGCTTTGAAAACACCTTATCCAAACGCAATCTAGAAGACATCCCCTCGCTTGCCGTGCCGGTCATGATTATCCTGCACAACGAAGAGGCAGCGGTCATCACCCAAATCGAAGGCTCCGGCCAAGAGCGTAAATACCATATCCGCCAAGTTGACGGTTTGGAACAAGAACTCAGCCATGAGCAGCTCTCCGGCCTGTATTTGGGCTACTGCTGGTTTATCAAACCCAAAATGGCTACCGATATGCGCTCGGAGCTGCCTGAATACCATTTGCCCAAAGCATGGTTTTGGAAAGTCATTTGGCGTTTCCGCAGCTACTACTACCAAGTCATCTTGGCCACCATCATTATCAACTTCCTTGCGCTCGTCAGCTCTTTATATGTGATGAACGTGTACGACCGCGTGATTCCCAACCAAGCCTATGAAACCTTGTGGGTATTGAGCATCGGCGTGGTCTTGGCGATTTTGTTTGAATTTGCCGCCAAGATGATTCGCGGTCATTTGACCGATATTGCCGGTAAAAAGGCCGACCTGATCATCAGCTCCGCCCTGTTCCGCCGCGTGATGGCATTACGTTTGGCAGACCGTCCTGCATCTTCCGGTTCATACGCCAGCAACCTGCGCGAATTTGAAGCCGTGCGCGAGTTCATGACCAGTGCCAGCTTGTTGACTATTGTCGACTTGCCTTTCCTGTTGCTGTTTATCTTCGTAATTTCCATGGTCGGCGGCAAACTGGCACTCGTTCCCTTGACCATCATTCCGATTGTCGTGATTGTCGGTTTTGTCGTACAACGCCCACTCTCTCGCCACATCAACGAATCAATGAAAGAAGGTTCGCAACGCTCCGGCCTTGCCGTTGAAGCCATCGAAGGCATCGAAACCCTGAAAACCAACAACGCCACATCTTGGGCGCAACAACGTTGGGACGAATACACCGCCAAAACTTCCGCTTCTTCCATCAAAGTCAAAGACACCAGCAACTTCATGGTCAACTTCGCCGTTGCCATGCAGCAACTTAATACCGTCTTCTTGGTCGTTGTCGGTACCTATTTGATTCATGCTGACAACCATGCGGAACGCATTACCATGGGTGCATTGATTGCCTCCGTGATTCTGTCCGGCCGCGCCTTGGCGCCATTGGCACAAATCGCTGGTTTGGCCACCCGCTTCCAACAAGCCAAACTTGCCCTCAAAGGCGTAAACGACATCGTTACCCGCCCTATCGAGCGCAATCCGGAACGCAAATATATTACTTTGGACAATGTTCAAGGCAGTATTACCTTTGAAAACGTATCGTTCAAATATCAAGCCGACAACAACAGCGCCGTCGAAGATTTGCGCCTGACCATCAAACCGGGCGAAAAAGTCGGTATTTTGGGCCGTATCGGCAGCGGTAAAAGCACCATGCTCAAACTGGCCAGCGGTCTGTACGATACCGAAAAAGGCAACGTTACCCTTGACGGCCTCGATATGCGCCAGCTTGACCCCAACTTCCTGCGCGATCAAGTCCTGCTGTTGAGCCAATCGCCACGCCTGTTCCTCGGCACATTGCGTGAAAACATGGATTTGGCGCGTACCGGCAGCTACTCTACCGACCAAGACTTACTGACTGCGCTCAACCGTTTCGGCCTCGATAAAATCATCCGCAACCATCCGCGTGGTTTGGATATGCCTCTGGGTGAAGACGGCTTGGGCTTGTCCGGCGGTCAAAAACAAATCATTGCCCTGGCGCGTATGACCTTGCGTAACCCGAAAGTCGTCTTGCTGGACGAGCCGACCACCAGCCTGGACCAGGCTACCGAACGCATGGCGCTCAATGCCATTGCCCAATGGGGCCGCAACCGCACCATGCTTTTGGTAACCCACCGTCCGCAAGTGCTGCAAATCGTCAACCGCATCATTGTGATGGACAATGGTAAAGTCGTGATGGACGGCCCGCGTGACCTAGTATTGCAAAAACTCATGCAAAACGAACAGGCCAAAGCAGCCAACGTCAAACAACAACAGCAACAAGCTGCCACAGCCCCTCAATCGGCAGCACAATAAAGCAAAAGGCCGTCTGAAACCTACTTACCCTTTCAGACGGCCTGCCCTAATGGTTAAAATCCACCAAACACAATAAAGATACACGATTATGAGCCGCGAAAACAACGTCAAATCCAAAGACCTACACCTCATCAACGACCTCAATGCCGCCCTTCAAAAAGAAAAACACAGCGGCCAATTTTGGGTCATCATCCTATTCTTCCTTTTCCTGGTTGTCTTCGTCGTCTGGGCATACAACAGCCCGGTCGAAGAAGTGACCCGCGGCAACGGCAATATCATTCCCAGCAGCCGTGAGCAAGTAATTCAAAGCCTCGACCCCGGCATCGTAACCGAAATCATGGTTAAAGAAGGCGATATGGTCGAGAAAGATCAGATTCTGATGAAACTCGACGACACGCGCAGCTCCGCCGTTTTGCGAGAAAGCGAAGCCAAAGTCGAAAACCTCGAAGCTACTGTTGCACGCCTTAAAGCCGAAGCCTACGGCACCAAGCTCTCCTTCCCTGACAGCGTGGGTCCCGAGCTTCGCCGTCGCGAAATTGCCGCCTACAAAGCACGCCGTCAAGCCATGACCGACGCCGTCAGCGGCCTCTCCCAAAGCAAGGCTGCGCTTGACCGCGAAATCGCCATTACCGCACCTATGGTTGCCGAAGGCGTGGTTTCCGAAGTCGAACTTTTAAGAATGCGCCGTGAGTCTGCCGACTTGGCCACCCAAATTTCCGAACGCCGCAACCGCTACAAAGCCGATGCCAACAACGAACTCTTGCAAGCCGAATCCGAGCTGGCGCAATCCAAAGAAAACGTTGCCATGCGTGCCGACCCGGTTGAACGCTCGCAAATCCGCGCACCTATGCGCGGTATCGTCAAAGGCATAAAAGTCACCACCATCGGCGGCGTTGTGAACGCAGGCGAAGACATCATGCAAATTGTCCCCGTTGACGACAAACTGCTGGTCGAAGCCTATATTCGTCCGCAAGACATCGCCTTTATCCGCGCAGGCCAACCTGCATTGGTTAAAGTCAGCGCATACGACTACTCCATCTACGGCGGTTTGGAAGGCAAAGTTACCCTCGTCGGCGCCGATACCGTCAGCAATTCCATGCAAAACCGTGCCAACGACCTGAAACTCGACCCGAACCAAGTCTATTACCGTGTTCTCGTCCAAACCGAAAACAACTCCCTGAAAGACAAAAACGGCAAACCTATGCCGATTATTCCGGGCATGGTTGCAACGGTGGACATCAAAACCGGCGAAAAAACCATCTTCCAATACCTGATCAAACCGATTACGCGTATGAAACAAGCGTTGAGCGAACGCTAATCGATAAAACGATAAAAGGCCGTCTGAACGTTTTCAGACGGCCTTTAGTTTATGTTTTAAATACCTCCTTATCCGGCAGATAAATTATTTCTCCTTAAACGTAGCTCCGACAAACGTTCTTTTCGGATTGCCGCGCTCTACTTGATAGAGTTGCGCGTGCTGATCCTGCGAAAAATTTCCTGCTTGTCCGGCATGATGCTCCGCCAGCTTTTGCGCCAATAACATTACCGCCAATTTTTTATTGGCATGCTGGCTGCGTTCGCTCTCGACCCGCACGGAAATGCCGCTTTCTTTATGGGTAGCGCGGACGGCACTTTCGGTTTTATTGACATGTTGTCCACCCTTGCCACCTGAGCGGCAGGTTTGAAACTCGATTCCGTCTTCAGACGGCATTTCATACGTCTGCGGCATATCGGGCAAGCAGAAAACGCCTATATACCAATTTTTGCGCGGATGTTTCGGGCGGACGGGGCTGGGGCATACCCATTGGAGCGTCCCCTGCCAAGTTTGCGCTAGGCTTTCGGCTTTCTGCCCTTCCAACTTGAGCGTCGCCGACAAAATGCCGTGCTTATCGGCGGTTTCGGTAACAAGTTCGGCATCAATGCCTTTTGCTTGGGCTTCGGCAAGCAGCTTGCCCAAGACGAAACGGACAAATATACGGCACTCTGCCGGCCCTTGCGCGGTGGAAATTTGCAGATAAATCAATGGTGTATTCTGTTTCATCTTTACGCTCCACACTCGCCGCCGGTTTTATAAGTCAAAACAGGCTTAAACCGTGCGACCAATTCAATCAAACCTACATTTTTCATAGCAGCAATAACGCTGTCGATGCTTTTATAAGCCTGCGGCGCTTCTTCAAAAATCAAGGCCTTATCCTGACAAACGACTACGCTGCCGAATTCGGTCTGGCGCAGGCTGTCGGCAGTGTATTTGTGCGACAGCCTGCCTTTGCATTCGCCGCGCTGCCACTTCCGACCTGCGCCGTGAGCCAAGGTATTCAACGAAATTTGGCAATCTTCGGCAGGTCGGACCAGATAGCTGTAATCGCCGCGCGAGCCGGGTATCATGACCAAGCCTTTATCGGTGGGCGTTGCGCCTTTTCGGTGCAGCCAACCGATTGTGCCGTCAATCTCGGTTTGCTCCAAAAAATTATGGTGGACATCAAGCAGGCATGTTCCTTCTGCGCGCCAACGGTCGAGCATTCTGACCGCAATCAAACGGCGGTTAAGGCTGGCAAATTCAAGGGCTATTTGGTGTTCGGCAAGATAGGCCGCCGCCGCTTCGCCCTCTTCCGCCAAACCTTGATGTCCAAAGGCAGCAATATGACGTTGCAAAATCTGCTGGCCCAATCCGCGCGAACCGCTATGCACCAACAGTTGCAGATGGTTTTCATCAAAATCGGGCGGAAGCAGATCTGCGCGATAAACGGTGTCAACGGTTTGCAACTCGGCAAAATGGTTGCCGCCGCCAATCGTACCGACGGCAAGGCCGTCTGAAAATTGGCGCATATCGACAGCGTCGCCTAACAAATCAACCTGTTCGTCTTTGTCCAACGGCGTATCGATATTGCCCAGCTGTTTGGCGAGTTTGGCCGGTTTTAGTTTGGCTGCGCGTAAATTGGTCTGCCAAAACGCCATACCGCAACCGATGTCGTTCCCAATCAGGGCAGGATAAAAATGACGGTCGCTGAAAAATGCTGCGCCAACCGGATAACCGCGCCCTGCGTATAAATCCGGCATTCCGGCAACGCGTAACATATGCGGTAATCGGGCGGTGGTTTCGAGCTGTGCGACAGCGTTGCCTTCAATCCATGTATTTGAATCGGCAATAATTTGAATATGATGGGGATAATTGCCCATGTGTTTATGCTTTCTTTAAAACGGATAGAAACCGTCAACAGATGACAATAAATATCTACCGTCTGCGAAATGTTCAGACGGCCTGGTTTCTAGCCGATAATCGTAGGGAAAGCAGCCCGAAGCGGGCGACATGGAATGCGAAAAGCGTTATCCGAAAGTCAGACCGACGCTTGGGCTGCAAAGAATGTGATTGAGCGGATTGAAGTATTGCGTGTCATGGCTTACTCCTTTCTTTGCATGAAAATATTAAAAACGTTCGGATTATAGAGTGTTCATTTCCAATCATGCAAACTTACTGACATCAATCTGCCAATAATGTTGCATAAATGGCAACTATTGAGAACATAATTTAGGCCGTCTGAAAACTTTTCAGACGGCCTTTGATACCCAATAATCCTTACAAAACAACGGTCGGATAAGAGCCGACAACTTTCACGAAGGAAGCGCGTTCGCCCAAAAGCTGCAAGGCTTTTTGGACATTTTCATCGCTTTGATGTCCTTCGATATCGATGAAGAACAGGTATTCCCACAAAACCGATTTGCTTGGGCGGCTTTCAAATTTGGTCATAGAAATGCCCAACTCGGTGAAAGGTTGCAACAAGGAAGTAACGGCACCGGCACGGTTGGGCGCGGAGACGACCAAAGAGGTTTTGTCGTTGCCGCTGCGGCCGGTTTCTTGATGGCCCATCACCAAGAAGCGCGTGGTGTTGTTCGGTTCGTCTTCGATACATTCGGCGGCAAAGCTCAACTGATAAATTTCCGCGGCAATACGTCCGGCAATGGCGGCCACATTCGGGCTGTCAGATTCGGCAACCAAACGCGCTGCTTCAGCATTGCTGGCTACGGCGATACGCTCGGCATTGGGCAGGTTGCGGCCGAGCCAGTCGTTGCATTGCGCCAAGGCTTGGGCATGGGCAAAAACTTTGGTAATGCCGCCGATTTCGTGGCTGTCTTTACGCAGCAGATTGTGATGAATGCGGACAACCACTTCGCCACAGGCTTTCAACGCAGTTACTGCCAACAAGTCCAAAGTACGCCCCACTGAGCCTTCGGTCGAATTTTCTACCGGCGCCACCAAATAATCGGCTTGACGCGTTTCAACTTGTTTGAAGCAGTTGTCGATGGTGGTACACGCCATGGTGTGTGCGGCGTGGCCGAAATGTTTGATGGCGGCTTGCTGGGTAAATGTCCCCTTCGGGCCCAAATAGGCAATCGTCAGCGGACGCTCTACCGCCAAACATTCGCTCATAATCTCGCGAAACAGCCGAGTGACCGATTCATCCGGCAAAGGGCCGCGGTTCAAATCCTGAATCCGGCGCAAAACGGCCACTTCCCGCTCAGGACGATACACTGCGCCTGTCCCTTTCAATTCGCCGATAGCATGCGCATGACCGGCGCGCTCGTTGAGCAAACGGAGGATTTCCGCATCGATGCTGTCGATGGCATTGCGGTGCGGCAATAATTGTTCGTCTATGGATAAAGGCATAAGCTGTCTCGCAATTTTGTGGGGGATATTTTGATTTTAACATTAAAGGCCGTCTGAATTCCGTTTTCAGACGGCCTCAACACTATCTTTATCTAACTTTATCGTCTATCAGGTTTGCAAACGCCTCCAAATCCATCATAATTAAGCCTTTTGAACGACAAGGCCTATTCCATGCACTCAGACGGACTGTACACCCGTTTTCTGCCCGATGAAGAAGCAACCCTGAAACTGGGTGAAGAATGGAGCAAGCAGCTTTCCGCTCCGCTGACCATCTACCTTGAAGGCGGGCTGGGCGCAGGCAAAACCACGCTGACACGCGGGATTTTGCGCGGACTGGGGCATACGGGCGCAGTCAAAAGCCCGACTTACACCATTGTCGAATCTTATCCGCTGGATACATTCACCCTCCACCATTTCGACCTCTACCGCTTTACCATGCCTGAGGAATGGGAAGATGCCGGTTTGGACGAATTGTTTGCGCCCGACAGCATCTGCCTCATCGAATGGCCGCAGCAAGGTGGGGAATTCACGCCTCCGGCAGACATTACCATTACATTGACGTACACCGATAAGGGCAGAACCTGCACCTTTTCCGCCCACACAAACCAAGGCCGAAAAAGTTTAGAATCATGGTCAAATTAACTAGAAGACACATTCTCCGTCAAGGCACAGGACTATTTCTCACCCTCACGCCCGTTGGTGCTGCATTGGCCAAACCGGCCTCTCCTGCGCAATTCCTTGCCGTCCGCATTTGGCCGGCGAACGCCTACACACGCGTTACCCTTGAGAGCAACCACTCGATGAAATACCAACATTTTATGTTGGACAACCCCAGCCGGTTGGTCGTCGATATTCAAGGAGCGGAAATCAACAGCGTCCTGCAAGGCATTTCCAGCAAAGTGCTGTCTAACGACCCTTTTATCCGCAGCATTCGCGCCGGTCAAAATACGCCCAATACCGTGCGTATCGTCATCGACCTTAAACAAAGCACCCATCCGCAAGTCTTCGCACTCGCCCCCGTCGGCAACTTCAGAAACCGCTTGGTTATCGACCTCTATCCGCACGGCGCAGATGCCAACGACCCGATGATGGCCTTGCTCAACGGCAATGTTCCCAAACAACGTCAAAATACCAATATCGCATATGACACCCCTGCCCCTAAAAACAATCGTGGCAGCGGCAGCAACCGCCGTCCCGTGATTATGATAGATCCCGGTCACGGTGGCGAAGACCCCGGCGCAATCGGCCCGAGCGGCCTCAAAGAAAAAAACGTTGTACTCTCCATTGCACGCGAAACCAAAAAACACCTCGAAGCCTTGGGTTACAACGTATTCATGACGCGCAACGAAGACATCTTTATCCCATTGGGCGTACGCGTTGCCAAAGGCCGTGCGCGCAATGCCGACGTATTCGTATCCATCCACGCCGATGCCTTTACCAGCCCGTCCGCTCGCGGTACCGGCGTATATATGCTCAATACCAAAGGCGCAACCAGCTCGGCGGCAAAATTCCTTGCCCAAACCCAAAACAACGCCGACGCCATCGGCGGTGTACAATCCAGCGGCAACCGCAACGTCGACAACACGATTTTGGACATGACCCAAACCGCAACCCTGCGCGACAGCCGCAAGCTCGGCCATTCCGTCTTGACCGAATTGGGCAAACTCAACCAACTACACAAAGGTCGCGTTGACGAAGCCAACTTCGCCGTCCTCCGCGCGCCGGATGTTCCGTCCATTTTGGTGGAAACCGCCTTCCTCTCCAACCCTACCGAAGAGCGGCTGCTCGGCAGCGAATCATTCCGCCAGCAATGCGCCCAAGCCATTGCCACCGGTATTCAAAAATACATCAATACCGCCGTTTTACGCCGCGGTTAATGACTATAAGAAACAAAGGCCGTCTGAAAATTTTTCAGACGGCCTTATCTTTTCAAGCAATCCATTTAACCGCATTTCCCTACCGCAGCCGGATAAATGGACACCTTCGTCTGCGTCAATGCAAACAGGTTTTCCAACTGCATTTGCGCCTGACGGTTGGCATGTTCCAAAATCTCAGCCTTACACGCGCTTTGCAATACCTGCCGTTTCGCTTCTTCCTGCACCGTCTTGAATACCGACTTATCCATAGGCAGCAAATTAAACGAGCCGGTCTGAATATCGTACACTTCGATATTTTCCAAATCCACGCTCAAGATTTCCACCGCCGGCAGGCTGATCAATACTTTATCGTCCACAATATTGACATTGCCCGCACCTAACTTGTCCAAATCCAAACCGGCCAACACCTTACCGCGCACAATAAAAATACCGCTTTGCGAATCCTGCCAAAGCCTGCGCCAATCCCCTTTTTTCTCCGTACGGATAATCGTATCGATATAAAATGCCGTACTTTCCAAGCGGTTCATCTGCTTAATCTGCATCAAAACCCCCTCACGGGACAAAACCTGATGTTCTTCGTTCTGACCATGCAGGGCATAAAACCAGCCGCCTGCAGCCGTCAGCGCACACAACACCAGCACGACCAATCCGCGCCCAAACATTTTCATTTCAAACATCCCCCGTTAAAATAATCATCAAAACATTCCCCATATTCTCCCAAAACTGTCAATTTCAAGCCATATTCAGGCCGTCTGAAACAATAAATTTCATTACCAAAAAGTAATAAAAATCTCAACAAACAAAGTTTGCCTTTTGGTAAAGACAAGACTACAATCCATTACACACAATTCAATTTCATCTCATCATGAATACCACCGACCTGCGCCGCCACAACCTGCGGCAATGGATAACACAACACCACAACGGCCAACAGACCAAGTTTGCCCAAGCCATCTCCATCAACCAAGGCGAGCTGTCCGCCCTGCTGAAAAACAAATCTTTCGGCGAGAAAAAAGCCCGAAAAATCGAGCAGGCAGCCAATATGCCTGACATGTGGCTGGATCAAGACCACCAAGACCGCCACCCCCCCACCATCAGCCAAGAAAGAAATACCATGTCCCACATCTCCACCATCCCCGAAATCCTAGCAGACATCAAAGCCGGCAAAATGGTCATCATCACCGATGCCGAAGACCGAGAAAACGAAGGCGACTTGCTGATGGCCGCCCAATTCGTTACCCCCGAAGCCATCAACTTCATGATCAAAAACGCACGCGGCCTGGTCTGCCTGCCGATGGACGGCGAAATGGTCGAAAAACTCGGCCTGCCCATGATGACCCAGAAAAACGGCGCACAATACGGCACCAACTTTACCGTCTCCATCGAAGCCGCACACGGCATCACCACCGGCATTTCCGCCGCCGACCGCGCCCTGACCATTCAAACCGCCGTTTCCCCATCCGCCAAACCCGAAGACATCGTCCAACCCGGCCACATCTTCCCACTGCGTGCCCAAAAAGGCGGCGTACTCGTCCGCGCAGGACACACAGAAGCCGGCGTTGACCTGGCACAAATGAACGGCCTGATTCCCGCCGCCGTCATCTGCGAAATCATCAACGACGACGGTACCATGGCGCGTATGCCCGAACTGATGAAATTTGCCGAAGAACACAATCTCAAAATCGGCACCATTACCGACCTCATCGAATACCGCAGCCGTACCGAAAGCCTGCTTGAAGACATGGGCAACGCACCCGTACAAACCCCGTGGGGCGAGTTCCAACAACACGTTTACGTCGACAAACTCTCCGGCGAAACCCACCTCGCCCTCGTCAAAGGCACCCCAACCGCCGACGAAGAAACCCTCGTCCGCGTCCACGAACCCTTCAGCGTCATGGACTTCATCCAAGCCAATCCGCGCCATTCATGGTCATTACCTAAAGCCCTTGAGCGCATCCAACAAGCCGAAAGCGGCGTAGTCATCCTCCTGCACCGCACCGAAGACGGCGCCACCCTGCTCGACCGCACCCTGCCCAAAGGCGCAAACCAAGCCTACAAATGGGACAGCAAAAGCTACGGCATAGGCGCACAAATCCTCGCCGGCCTCAACGTCAAAAAACTGCGCGTCCTCGGCCAGCCGTCATCCTTCACCGGCCTCACCGGCTTCGGTCTCGAAGTCGTCGGCTTTGAAGAAGCAGAAAACAAATAAACCGCCCGTCTTATCAAAAGGTCGTCTGAAATCCCGATTCCGGTTTTCAGACGACCTTTTGCTATAAATTACCTGATTCAGCTAAAACCTCCCATAAAAGTCATTATTAAATTTATTCTAAATAAAAATAATAATATAATAAATTAAGAATAATTTAAGAATAATTTTTATTGCATTTGAAATTAAGATGTAGCATAATAATCTCCATCAAGAAGGGGGCACTTCCTCCTGATATTTTATTTAATCTTAAAAAACAAAAGGATATAATTATGCCCAACAGCTATATCGACCGCCGCACAGAAATATATAACCAACGAAATCAAAATAAGATTACGTTGAGTTTACGTTTATCCATTAAAGATGATTTGATTTTGCAAGAGCTTGCCGATGCTTGGGAAACAACCCGCCAAGATATCATTAATGATTTAATTCAAGAATTCATTATTCAAGACTGGGAGAACAAACGAATGATTGACAAACAAAAAGACGAAGAAGAATTTGATAATTCAACTACAACACGATATTTCTTATTAAATACTAATAGTGCCAACGACCTGGAAGACCATAATTTTATGATGACAAACCAAGTAGCTGCTGCATTTGAAGATGGCTACAAAGAAAAAATCTGTCGGATTAAAAAAGGAGACTATGTATTCCTATATGCCTCCGGACAAGGAATTGTTGCATATGGTCAAGCAACAGGAATCGTAGAGAAAACTCATCATTACGGTGTTGATAACAAAACATTTTTTCAGAAACTAGAACATTTTGTCGATTTAAGTCAAAATCCAATCAAAGCAAGACAGGTTAAATCCATTTTGGGACGTTCTTTTCCTTTTGCCCAAACATTATCTCAGATTACTGATGGGGAAAAACTGTTGGAGAATCTCAAATAAGACAAAGTAAGGCTACAAGTATCCTGTAAAACGGCAGTTAAATTTCAAAAGGTCGTCTGAAAGTTTTCAGACGGCCTTTTAAGTTTGTTATCCAATTCAAAAACATCGAATATAAAAAAAGCCGATACACCTTCCTGATGTATCGGCTTTCGCTATCTGCTCAACGCTTAATTTCTGCCGGGCAATTCTTTTTCGCTCAATGGTTTAATGTACCAAATATCGCGGCAGTAGTCGGCGATGGAGCGGTCGGATGAGAAGAAGCCCATGTTGGCGATGTTGATCAAGGCTGATTTGCGCCATGCGGATACGTTGCGGTAGTGTTCGTCCGCTTTGTATTGCGTGTCGATGTAGCTGCGGAAATCGGCCATCAGCTGATAGAAGTCGCCGTATGGTTGCAACACGTCGTTGTAGCGGTTTGGCTCTTCGGGAGAGAAAGTGCCTTGGCTGATTTGGTTGACGACGCGGCGCAGGTCGCTGTCTCGCTCGATATAGCTCAACGGGTCGTAACCGTTGCGGCGGATTTCTTCGACTTGTTCTACGGTGTTACCGAAGATATAGCAGTTGTCCGCACCGACTTTTTCCAAAATTTCGACGTTCGCGCCATCCAGTGTACCCATACAGATTGCGCCGTTGAGGGCGAATTTCATGTTGCTGGTACCGGATGCTTCCGTACCCGCCAGTGAGATTTGTTCGTGCAAATCGGCGGCCGGGATGATGATTTGGGCAAGGCTGACGCTGTAGTTCGGGATGAACACAACTTTAATCAGGTCACGGATACGGGTGTCGTTATTGATAACTTTGGCAACGTCATTAATCAATCGGATGATTTTCTTCGCCATGTAATAAGCGGAAGCGGCTTTACCGGCAAAGATGAACACGCGCGGCTGCCAATCGAAATCCGGGTTTTCCAGGATTTTGTTGTAGCGGTCAACGATGTGCATCACGTTCAATGCTTGACGCTTGTACTCGTGGATACGTTTGATTTGGATGTCGAAAAGTGCATCGGTATTAACCTTGATGCCCAGCTCGGTTTCGATGTATTTGGCAAGGCGCTCTTTGGCGGCTTTTTTCACTTCGCCGAATTCTGCCTGTACGGAGGCATCGTCCACTTTGTCGTTGAGCTTGGTCAGGTTGTCCAAATGCAGACGCCAGTCTTCGTCGCCCAGATGTTTGTCCAAGAATTTGGTCAGGCCCGGGTTGGCGATGTTGATCCAGCGGCGCGGGGTGACGCCGTTGGTTACGTTGGTAAAGCGTTCCGGGAACACTTTGGCAAAGTCGGCAAAGATGGATGTGGTCATCAAATCGGAGTGGATTTTGGCCACGCCGTTGACTTTGTGCGAACCGATCACGGCAAGCCATGCCATGCGGACGCGACGGCCGTGGGTTTCGTCAATGATGGATACGCGGCGGACAAAGTCGTCGTCGAAGTTGCCGATGGCACGTAAGGCATTGAGGAAGTAGGCGTTGATTTCAAAGATGATGTCCAAATGGCGCGGCAGCAGACGGCTCATCAGGTCAACCTGCCAGGTTTCCAAGGCTTCGCTCATCAATGTGTGGTTGGTGTAAGAGAAAATCTTACAGCACATATTCCATGCTTCAGTCCATTCGATGCCCTCTTCGTCAATCAGGATGCGCATCAATTCTGGAATGGCAAGCACCGGATGAGTATCGTTCAAGTGGATGGCGACTTCGTCCGCCAACGTGCGGATGCTTGGGAAACGGCATTTGTGGCGTGCAACAATATCTTGAACGGAAGCAGAAACCAAGAAGTATTCTTGCTTCAGGCGCAATTCGCGGCCGGAATCGGTAGAGTCGTTCGGATAGAGGACGCGTGAGATGTTTTCGTCGCTGTTTTGTGCGCGAACAGCAGAGGCATAGTCGCCTCGGTTGAAGTCGGCAAGGTCGAACAGGTTGCCTGCGTGCGCAGTCCACAAGCGTAATGGGTTGGCACATTCGCCGCCATAGCCCGGAATAATTTCATCGTATGCCCAAGCGGAAATTTCTTCGCTCGGCTGCCATTCTTTTTTGTTGCCCAAGTTCAATACTTGGCCGCCGAAACGGACGGAATATTGTTTGTTCGGACGGGCAAACTGCCATGCCAAATCTTGGTCGAGCCACAAATCGGGTTTTTCGACTTGTTGGCCGTCCACGATTTCTTGTTTGAACATACCGTATTGGTAACGGATGCCGTAGCCCATGGCAGGAATGCGCAGGGTTGCCAAAGAGTCAAGGAAGCAGGCGGCCAGACGGCCCAAACCGCCGTTACCCAAACCCGGATCTTCTTCTTGTTCGCAGACATCGGCAAATTCTTTGCCCAGTTGCTTGAAGGCTTCTTCAAACTCGGCATAAACGCCTTCGTTAATCAGCGCATTGACAAACGCACGGCCGAGCAGGAATTCCATAGACAGGTAATAAACCATGCGTTTGCTGTTGTCGATGTGAGCGCGGCGTGTTTTGAGGAAATCCTCGGCAATCAGGTCGCGTGCGGCCAACATGGCGGCGTTGAGCCATTGGTGTGAAGTTGCTTCTTTAGGATCGACGCCCAAGATGAAAATCAACTTGTAAACAATGGACTTGCGGATGGTTTCTGCATCCGGTTTGGGCATAACGTAATCGTAGCCGGAGATGGGGAGTTTTTGCTTAGCCATGGAAGCCTTTCTTTAATTTGAGGCACTTGGACAACGCGCCTGATGGTTTATAGAAACAACGTCATTCAGTTTTCAGACGGCCTGAAGGAGTATAAATGCCGTCTGAAAAATTTATAGGTAGGTTTGTTTCAGGTTTGATACGGATTATAACTGAAAGATTCAACTCCGTATTATTTTTTCCTTATAAAACATTTAATTACAAATTAAACTACTCATCATCTCATCGGCATTTCCATTTATGCCATGCAAGCTTCGGCTCAACGGATACAGACGAAATATCAAAGAGTTAATACAATAACAGCTTGGTTTTTCTTTAATTCGTTTTATGTAAAACCCAAATCCCCATGTGTTCGACAACACATTTTCCAGCCTCTTCGTAATTAAATTTCTCAGATGGTACGCAAGAAATTTCCCAGTTGCCTTGAGGCAGGTTAAATAACTGACGACTACGTTTGGCATTGACCAACAGCAGCCATTCATCGTCCAAAACAACCTGAATCGCCTTGCTGCCTCTGTTGTGCCAACAATATTCGGTCATCTGGCTACCGTCCGCATTGAACCATTGCACACGCTCTTTTTCCCACCAGCAATCATCTGTCAGCAGCTTGATTTGGCTGCGGACGCGTATCAGCGCTTGAGTGTAATTTTGCAACTCATGAGGCTCATTTTGCCAATTCAACCATGTAATCGGATTATCTTGGCAGTAGCTGTTGTTGTTGCCTTGCTGACTGTTGCCGAACTCATCGCCCGCCAAAAGCATGGGCGTACCGTTGGATAAAAATAAGGAGGCAAGCAACGCTTTGGAGGTGTATTCACGATTTTGCAAAACCTCTTCATCATCGGTTTCGCCTTCTACGCCGTGGTTGTAGCTGATGTTTTCATTATGCCCGTCGCGGTTGTTTTCGCCGTTGGCTTCGTTGTGTTTTTCGTTGTAGCTGACCAAATCGCGCAAAGTGAAGCCGTCGTGTGCGGTAATGAAGTTGATGCTGGCGGACGGGTGGCGGCCGCTGTGGTTGAAAATATCGGACGACCCGGCCAAGCGTTCGGCAAATGCGCCCAAATTGCCGCTTTCCCATGACCAAAACGCGCGCATATCATCGCGGAAACGGCCGTTCCATTCGGCAAAAGGTTGCGGGAAATTGCCCAAGTGATAACCGCCCTCGCCGATGTCCCATGCTTCGACAATCAGCTTCAAACCGGCCAAAACCGGGTCTTGATACAGGACTTGGAAAAAACGGCCGTACGATTGGAAATCGGGTTCGCGTCCCAATACGGTTCCCAAATCGAAACGGAAGCCGTCGACATGAAACTCTTCCGCCCAATAGCGCAGGCTGTCTGCCGCCCAACGGGTAACGTCGCGCCGGACAATATTGAGCGTATTGCCGCAACCCGACCAGTTTTCATAATTGCCGTAAGGGGTGTGCCAATACCATAAGGTGTTGTCGATACCGCGCTGACACAGCATCGGGCCTTTGTCGTCCTGCTCTGCCGTGTGGTTGTACACGACATCCAAAATCACTTCCAAACCTGCCTGATGCAGGGCTTTGACCGCTTGTTTAAACTCCGCCGCCGCACGTTCGGGATTATCGGCATAAGACGGCTCGACGGCAAAATGGGAATAAGTGTTGTAGCCCCAATAATTGCTCAAGCCCATCTGCTGAAGATGGTATTCATCCAAATGATAATGAATCGGCAGCAGCTCGACCGTCGTTACCCCCAATTCTTGCAAATAGGCCAAAACCCGTTTATCGCACAAGGCTTTATAAGTGCCTGCGTACTTCAAATCGGGGAATTGCTTGGTCAACCCTTTGACATGGGCTTCATAAATAACGGTTTTGCCCCACGGTATTTCCGGATGGCAATCTTTGGCCCAATTAAATCGGCTGCGTCCGACCGCGACGCTTTTCGGCGCAACGGCGGCATTGTCTCGTTCATCTTCCGGCCTGAACCATGCCATTTCTTCGGCGTTACGGTAGCTTGGTTTGCCGTCAATTTTTTTGGAATACGGGTCAATCAGCAATTTGTTGGGATTGAAACATGAGCCGTATTCTGCGTTTTCACGTCCATACACGCGGAAACCGTATCGCTGCCCTGCCTTAACGTCCGGCACAAATCCGTAAAATACCGAACCGCGCCGCGAAGGCATCTCCAAACGGGTTTCTTTATCTTTATCAAACAGACACAATTCGACCTTTTCGGCATTGATGGAAAACAAAGTAAAATTCGCGCCCTTGCTTGTCAGGGTCGCGCCCATGGGATAAGGCTTGCCTTCCTCGATATGCCATGATTTGGCAGTCATAGAATGATTCCTTGGTATGTATTTGGTTTCGTGTCCAATATAAGGCCGTCTGAAAATCTTTCAGACGGCCTTGAGTCATATTGATATCACTATCTTTTAATTTTCAGCTGTTTAGGCAAGCATGATGCCCACCCTCAAAGTTGATTTACGCTTCTTCTTTGACTGCCGCCTGATACAGGTAAACGGTTGCCAACGGCGGCACGGTCACAGACAGGGAATTTGGTTTGCCATGCGACCAAACTTCTTCTGTCTCCACCGTTGCGCCGGCAGAAACGCCGCTGCCTTTGTAATGCAGGTCGTCTGAATTGAGGATTTCGCGGTATTCGCCGGCAGAATTCACGCCGAAGCGGTAGCCTTCGCGTACTACTGGCGTGAAGTTGCTGATGACGATAACGCGGTTGCCTTCGCGGTCGCGGCGTTCGAAGACGAAAACGGAATTGTTGCCATCATCGGCAACCAGCCATTCGAAGCCTTCCGGCCATTGGTCTAATTGGTAAAGCGGCGCGGTGTCTTTATAGACATGGTTCAATTCGCGCACAAAGTCTTGTACGCCTTTGTGCCAGCCGCCCTCTTGCTCCAGCAGGAACCAATCCAGTCCTTCGTTGTAGTTCCACTCGCGGCCTTGCGCAAACTCGCTGCCCATAAACAAGAGTTTTTTGCCGGGGAAGCCGTACATAAAGCCGTAGTAGGCGCGCAGGTTGGCAAATTGTTGCCAGCAGTCGCCGGGCATACGTCCGAGCAGCGAGCGTTTGCCGTGCACGACTTCATCGTGTGAAAGCGGCAGGACAAAGTTTTCGCTGTACTGGTACATCATGCCGAAGGTCATTTTGTTGTGGTGGTATTTGCGGTTGATGGGGTCTTCCATCATGTAACGCAAAGTATCATTCATCCAGCCCATATTCCATTTGAAGCTGAAGTTCAAACCTTCTTGGCGGGTCACATTGGCAAATGATGTGGACTCTTCGGCGATTTCAGTCGCAGCCGGAACTTCCTCTTTCAACATGGTGTTGGTATCACGCAGGAAAGCGATGGCTTCGAGGTTTTCATGGCCGCCATATTGGTTCGGAATCCACTCGCCGTCTTTGCGCGAATAGTTGCGGTAAATCATCGAAGCAACCGCGTCAACTCGGATACCGTCGAAGCCGAAACGTTCTATCCAATACAGGGCATTGCCTTGCAGGAAATTTTTGACTTCGTTTCTGCCGAAGTTGTAAATCAGGGTGTTCCAGTCTTGATGGTAGCCTTCGCGCGGGTCGGCGTGTTCGTACAATGCGGTGCCGTCAAACTTGGCCAGACCGTGATCGTCGGTCGGGAAATGGCCGACCACCCAATCGAGGATAACGCTGATGCCCTCGTCGTGCGCGGCTTTAATCAATGCGCGCAATTCTTCCGGCGAACCGAAACGGCTGGTCGGCGCATACAAACCGGTTGCCTGATAGCCCCATGAGCCGTCAAACGGATATTCGGAAACAGGCAAAAACTCGATATGGGTAAAGCCCATGTCTTTGACGTATGCCACCAACTCTCTGGCCAGATCTTCGTAAGTCAGCCAGAAATTGTTTTCCGGATTGCGTTTCCATGAACCCAAATGCACTTCATAAATGCTGATCGGCGCATCAATGGCGTTGGCACGGGCGCGGAAAGCCGGTTCTTCCACTTCGCCAGGCAAACCGCGCACGATAGATGCCGTGGTCGGGCGCAGCTCCGCACCGAAAGCATACGGGTCGGCTTTCTTGCGCACATTGCCGTTGGCATCGCGGATTTCAAATTTGTAGAGGGCATTAAGTTTGACTGCAGGAATAAAGATGTCCCAAATGCCGTTGTCGCGGTGGAAACGCATCACATGGCGGCGGCCGTCCCAGTTATTAAATTCGCCGATAACGGAAACGCGTTGCGCATTTGGCGCCCAGACGGCAAAGCGTACGCCCTTCACGCCGTCCAACTCAGCAAAATGCGCGCCTAAAGTCTCATAAGGACGCAGGTGCTTGCCTTCGGCCAACAGCCAGGAATCCATGTCTTGCAACGCAGAGCTGAAATGATAAGGGTCTTCTTCAATCACAGGCTCGGAGTCTTCGGTATGACGGATACTCAAAGCGTAATCGGGCGCATCATCGGGCAAAACAGCCACAAAGAAACCACGTTCATCAATTTTTTCAGACGGCACGATGAGTTCGCCGCTACGGCGGTTCACAATATCCACACTTACTGCGCCGGGAATCAAAACGCGCACTACTTCATCGCCCTCTGCAAGGCGGTGTCGTCCCAGATAAGCGAACAAGTCGCTGTGAGTGGCAAGAAACAGGCTTTCGACCGTATCGCGCTCGATTTGGTCAAGTTCATGATAAGCCTTGATTTGGCTGTTTGTTTTCATGCGTACCTCGTCAATAATGGCAAGTTGGCCGCCCATGAGGCGGTGTTGTGGGAAATCTTCCAAAGAAACCGGCATTTTTTGCGCCCAGTTCGGATAGCCGTCCGTTACGCCGGGGACATTCAAATTGTCAATGACGCCCAGCAGGTTTTCCAGTTGTACGGCGTAAAGCTTGCTACGGCTCAATGCGCCGTATTTGTGCAAAGCCGCCAGCAAGGTTTCATCGGCTTTTGCCGGCATTTGTACGTCCGCACTCAGACAGCCGGTATATTTCAATTTGTCCAGCAAATCGGCTTTATCGTGTTCACGCTCGTCCAAGGCCGTCTGAAAAGCGGCTGCATCAGGCAAAGTACCGAGTTTGAACATCGTATCCAAATCTTTGCCTGTCCAATAACCTGCCAAGGGTGCGACATCGTGGGTACTGATGACCGTAATCGCCTGCTCGGGGTATTCTTCCGGCAATTGGAAATCGTTCCAACCCTTGCTGAAATACATGACTTTGTACGAGAAAACCTGATAGCGGTTGAGCAGATGGCGGGCTTCGTCGGGTACCGTACCCAAATCCTCGCCGATAATGACGCAACGGTTGCGCCGGCTTTCCAACGCCAAAATAGCAAACATCACTTCGGCATCGTAATGCACATACGCGCCGAAATCTGCTGTTTTACCGTTTAACACCCACCACAAACGGCACAATGCCATTACATGGTCGATCCGCAATACGCCATACAGACGCATGTTTTCGCGCAACAGATGGGCAAATTTTTCATAGCCCGTATGCTTCAACATCAACGGATTAAGCGGCGGCAAATCCCAATTCTGCCCTGTCGGCCCCAAAGGATCGGGCGGCGCGCCGACTGACAAGTCCATACAATAATCTTGGCGGTTTAACCAAGTATCCGCGCTGCCTCGCGCCACGCCGACTGCCAAATCGCCGTAAATGCCGAGTTTGACACCGTATTCGGCAGCGGCTTGGTTGACTTCGCGCAACTGCTCCGCGCAAAGCCATTGTAGCCACATATAAAAACGGATTTCACGTTCATGACTGCGTGCGAATTTTTCTACCGCTTCGCCATCAGGCTGATGAAATTCAGACGGCCATGACTGCCAACCCACTTGTCCGGGACGGCTGTAATACTGGTCCAAAGCCTCAAACAAACCGAAGCCCCGTAAGGCTTTGCCTTTTTCTAATACAAACGCTTCAAATGCAGCGCGTTCATTTGCCGCAGCCTCGCAAGTATCCTGTTCAAACGCGTTAAACGCCATGTGCAGCGCATCACGCTTGCACGCCCAAACCGCTGTATAAGTCACCGTTTCCGTAATACGCAAAGCGGCGATACGCTGACGGATTTTCGGTTGTGCCAGCCAGTTTTTCAGTTGCTCGTTATAAGTGAACGCACCGACCTTCTCAACATCCAAATAAATCGGATTGAGCCATTCGCGCGAAGAAGGGCTATACGGGCTGGCAAAGGCGGGCTTGCTGGTAAACAAAGCGTGCAAAGGGTTGATACCGACAAAATCCAGCTTTTTCTCCGCCGCGTATTTCATCAGGTTCAGCAAATCGGTAAAGTCGCCTATGCCCCAGTTGCGCTCAGAACGCAGGCTGTACAAATGCATGGTCAAACCATTCATCCGTCCGCCATTGGCAAGCAATTTAGGCTGGTAAACCGATTCAGGCGCAACAATCAGGCGCACAAAGCAACTTTTGCCGCCGCTCTCGGCCGACAAGGTGTAATAACCGCAAGCCAGTTGGGGCAGCTTAATCCAAAGCGTATCGTTGTCGCCCGGATACACAGTCAAGGTCTGACATTTATTTGCTTCATCAATCAATAAGACCGCTTCCGCGCCATGAAATTCAGACGGCATCTGTAAAGATTCTTCGCCGTTTTCATGCGCAACCATCGTATTCAAATAAAGGCCGTCTGAATCCGGTTTGCTTTTATCCAAAACAGCGACAATCGATTCCAAAACTTCCGTTTTGGTCACATGATAAGTGCCGTTGATGTCGTGATAACCTAAATCAATACCGGCCTGTACCGCCTGCTGCTCCAATGTTTCACTCATTGCATTCTGCCTGTTTTACCAATATCTGAATCTTAATACAGATTCTGCCGCACCGTGATATGTAATTCATTGTAGTCTCAAACAAACCCCATATTTCCCCGCTTGATTTGACCTGAGCCAAAATTTCCTATTTATCTGTCTTGTAAAAACTTAAAGGCCGTCTGAAAAGGAGGATTTCATTCCTTTTCAGACGGCCTTTATCATGCTTTAAGCCTGATTAGTGGTGATGATGACCGTGCGGACCGTGTACGTGACCGTGGGCAATTTCTTCCTCGGTCGCATCGCGCACGCCCTCAACAGTCGCTTTGAACAATACTTTCATACCGGCCAAAGGATGGTTGCCGTCCACCACGGCTTTGCCGTCGACAACATCGGTTACACGATAAATCAATACATCGCCGGTTTCCGGATCATCAGCTTCAAACATCATGCCGACTTCGACTTCAACAGGGAACACGCTGACATCTTCAATGCGCACCAACTCAGGATCTTGTTCGCCGAAAGCATCATCGGGCGACAAAGCCACTTCGACGGTATCGCCTACATTTTTGCCGTGCAACGCTTCTTCCACCAAAGGGAAAATACCGTCATAACCGCCATGCAGGTAAGCAATCGGCTCTTCGGTTTTGTCCAACAGTTGGTTGTTGGCATCGTACATTTCATAATGCAGGGAAACTACGGAATTTTTAACAATAGACATCATGCCGTCCTTAATCAATATTTAAAAGTTACGCTACGGTTATTCTATCACAGCCTCAACCAAACAATCGGCTTGCTTTAATAAATACCCCGTTCAAATGCGACAAAAAGATAAAAGCCTATATAAAAAAGCAAAATCAAATGATTTCAATACGCATAAGTTGCTTTTTCACAACACAAAGTGATTAAATTACAAAAAACTTCCCCAAAGCAAAAACATTCCAAACCCTTAAAACCAATAACAAATAAAACTACACAACCAATTGAATATAATATGTTTTTAAAATCTTCATCAATAATGAATATTTTCAGATGATTTTTCGCGCGCCAATATGATTTACATTATTTTCACTATTTTCGTATTGATTTTAGCCGGCAAACGGTTACGCAACGTTGCATTGACCTATCCCGTGGGGCATAATATTGAAAAATTCAGCAATGAATTTCTACTGTATAGGCCGTTTGACGGCTATTTTTAGTTTAAATCGATTTAAAAAAGGTTCTTAAAAATGAAAAAATCTCTGTTCGCTGCTGCTTTGTTGTCTTTAGCTTTGGCCGCTTGTGGCGGTGCTGATAAAGCTGCTGAAACTGCTGCTTCTGCCGCTTCTGCTGCTTCCGAAGCCGCTGCATCTGCTACTGAAGCTGCTGCTTCTGCTACTGAAGCTACCGCTTCTGCTGCTACCGAAGCTACTGAAGCTGCTGCTTCTGCTACTGAAGCCGCTGCTTCTGCTACTGAAGCCGCTGCTTCTGCCGCTTCTGAAGCTGCTAAATAATATTCTTTTGAATATAAGAAAAGCAGGATACCATTGCGTATCCTGCTTTTTTACATTCCTCACATTCCCCTTCCCGACTTTTCCTCCTGACTGCCATGCACCTTCACGACCGTTTTGCAGCGTTTCTTTCCGCCTCTGAAATCATCGAAGCCACTCCGGCCTTGTTAAACGACCAACGCCGCCGTTTTGTTTCTTCGCCGGATATTGTCTTACAGCCGAACTCTGTCGAGAGCGTGCAGAAAATCATGCGTTTCTGTTTTGAAAACCGCATCCGTGTAACCCCACAAGGCGGCAATACCGGATTATGCGGCGCAACGGTAATCACCAAAGGTGTACTGCTAAATCTCTCCAAGCTCAACCGCATCCGCGATATCAACCTTGCCGACAACAGCATGACGGTTGAAGCTGGCGTGATTTTGCAAAATGCTCAAAAGGCGGCAGCCGAAGCCGGACGACTGTTTCCGCTCAGCCTTGCCAGCGAAGGCTCTTGCCAAATCGGCGGCAATATCGCCTGTAATGCCGGCGGTTTGAATGTCTTGCGTTACGGCAGCATGCGTGATTTGGTATTGGGTTTGGAAGTCGTTTTACCCAACGGCGAACTGATTTCCCACCTTCAGCCCCTACACAAAAACACGACCGGCTACGACTTGCGCCATCTTTTTATCGGCAGCGAAGGAACATTAGGCATCATTACCGCCGCCACACTCAAACTCTTTGCCCAGCCCAAAACCAAAGCGACCGCATGGGTAGGCCTAGATGATATTGAATCCGCCGTCTCGCTTTTGACCGCTGTGCAAGGCCATTTTGCCGAACGCTTGACCAGCTTCGAGCTGATCAGCCGCTTTGCCCTTGATTTATCTTCGGAATTCAGCCAACTCAAAAAGCCTGCCGATGCGGAATGGCATATTTTGATCGAACTTGCCGACTCTGTTCCCGACGCAGGTTTGGATGAAAAACTTGCCGAATTTCTCTATCAAA
Source organism: Neisseria sp. HMSC061B04 (assembly GCF_001836705.1). NCBI lineage: Bacteria > Pseudomonadati > Pseudomonadota > Betaproteobacteria > Neisseriales > Neisseriaceae > Neisseria > Neisseria sp. HMSC061B04. The sequence continues at coordinate 31,534 of NZ_KV830224.1, read as the reverse complement.
ACGGATGGGAAAACAGTATCTTGGCGCAATCCGAGCAAGAGCGCTCCGATTTGTGGACCTTGCGTGAAAATATTTCCGCCTCCCAACGCAAACTCGGCACCAGCATCAAACACGACATCGCCATCCCTATCGCCCAAGTGGCCGCTTTTGTCCGCCAATGCGCGCCTGCCTTGGAAACCCGCTTCCCCGGCATACAAATTGTCTGCTTCGGACATTTAGGCGACGGCAGCCTGCATTACAATACATTCCTGCCCAACGTATTGAGCAACGAAGCCTACCAATACGAAGACGCCGTCAATACCATTGTTTATGAAAACATCCTTGCCTGCCACGGTACGATTGCTGCCGAACATGGCGTAGGCATCATCAAAAAACATTGGCTGCCCCGAGTGCGCACACAGGCCGAACTTGCTCTGATGCATGCCATCAAAAATCAGCTTGACCCTTACGGCATCATGAACCCGGACAAACTCCTGCCTTCTTTGGATTAACCAATACAAAAAGGCCGTCTGAAACATTTCAGACGGCCTTTCATCTTATCCAAACTATTTCAATGCCGTTTTCCAGTCCAATCCGCCCAACGACGGTACCTGTATCACTTCATTGGTATCCAAATTGACCGCTGTCAGCTCTCCGCCCCACAACGCTCCGGTATCCAAAGCAATTACTTGGTCTGTGTTAACGTAGCCCAACGACGACCAATGCCCGAACACGGTAATATAATCCAAATTTTGCCTATCAGGCGCTTTAAACCAAGGGCGCAGGTAAAGTGGCATTTTCTTCAAAGTGGATTTATATTCGTAATCCAATTCGCCTTTGTACGTCAGCGCACGCATACGGGTAAAGACATTGACAATCATCCGCAGGCGCTCGTAGCCGGTCAAATCATCCGTCCACGCAGTCGGCTTGTTGCCGTACATTTTGCCAAAAAATTTCCTGTATTTTTTACCTTGCAATTCAGCCTCGGCTTCACGGGCAAGGCTTTCGGCCTTATCAACCGACCATTGCGGCAAAATACCGGCATGCACCATCACATGCCTGTTGCCGCGCACCAAAAGCGGTTGATGACGCAGCCAGTCCAATAGGGATTGACTCTCGGGATGGGTCAAAATCGGCTCAACCGTATCGCTGCGCTTGAGCGTTCCTTCACCGCAACCGACGGCCAAAAGATGCAAATCATGATTACCCAAAACCATTTGCACACTGCTGTCGTGCTCTTTGGCAAATTTCAGGGTTTCCAATGACTTCGGACCGCGATTGACAATATCGCCGACCAGCCAAAGGGTGTCCGTACCATGATTAAAGCCGATTTTGGCAAGCAGCAAAGTCAGCTCGTCAAAGCAGCCTTGAATGTCTCCGATTGCGTAATGTGCCATTATTATTGTTTTCCGTTGTTATTATTTTCAGACGGCCTCAAGCCCAGCCCAGGCCGTCTGAAACATCAATTATGCGTTTAAAACCAATACTGCTTCCGCTTCAACCTGAACGCCTTTAGGCAGGCTGGCCACGCCAACCGCCGCACGCGCAGGGAAAGGTTGTTCGATAAATTCAGCCATCACTTCATTAAACACGGCAAAGTTGGCCAAATCGGTCAAATAAGCATTGAGTTTGACAATATCGTTCAAAGAACCGCCGGCCGCTTCGGCTACGGCTTGCAGGTTTTTAAATACTTGCACTGCTTCGGCGCGGAAGTCGCCATTACCGACCACAGTCATCGTGGCCGGATCCAAAGGAATCTGTCCGCTCATATAAACCGTATCGCCTGCGCGGACTGCTTGGCTGTATGCGCCAATTGCGGCAGGGGCTTTGTCGGTATGGATAATGGTTTTAGACATGATATTCTCCTCAAGTAGAAATGTCAGAAACAGGTGGAAGCTTCGAATTTTACTTTCAACAGAAATACGTTTCAATAAAAGCATTCAATTAATGCGTTTAGCCCATCTTGTTCTTCCTCGATTTTAAACCTACAATCCCACACATTATTCATTTCAAAGCCGAAATTATTATGTTTTTTGTCTTATCCCCAGCCAAAAACCTCAACGAAAAAGACCCCTCCCCCGTCAGCAGCTTTACCCAGCCCGACCTTCTGCCCGAAGCAGAAATCCTGATGCAGGAGTTGCGTCAGCTTGCCCCTCAACAAATCGCCGAGCTGATGCACGTTTCCGACAAAATCGCCCTGCTCAATGCTGAACGCAATGCCGTATGGCACACGCCGTTTACCCCTGAAAACGCTAAACAGGCCGTATTTATGTTCAACGGCGACGTCTATGAAGGCATCGCCGCCGATACGCTCAAACCGGAACAAATCGACTACCTGCAACAACACGTCCGCCTGCTCTCCGGCTTATACGGCGTACTGCGCCCGCTCGACTTGATGCAGCCCTACCGCTTGGAAATGGGTACGGCCTTTGCCAACTCGCGCGGCAAAAATCTCTACGAATTTTGGGGCGATAAAATTACCGACCTGCTCAACCAAACGCTGAAGCAGGCCGACAGCGACGTTTTAATCAACCTCGCCTCACAAGAATATTTCAAATCCGTCAACACCAAAAAACTCAACGCACGCCTGATTACGCCGATTTTCAAAGACGAGAAAAACGGCAAATACAAAATCATCAGCTTCTACGCCAAACGTGCGCGCGGTTTGATGGTGCGCTACGCGGCAGAACACGGCATTACCGATCCTGAAATGCTCAAAAATTTTGACTACGAAGGCTATTCATTCAATGAAGCAGCTTCAAACGAAGCCGAATGGGTATTCATGCGTGAAAAACAATCTAAATAAAAACAGAATACTAGATATTTTTTCTAAAATACCTCTTGGCAAAGGCCGTAAGTTCCATTAATATTACGGCTTCAAGAACGGAAGCGTGGCAGAGCGGTTTAATGCAACGGTCTTGAAAACCGTCGAGGGTTGATAGCCCTCCGTGAGTTCGAATCTCACCGCTTCCGCCATTCTTGATATTTTTTTATCTAGTGAAAATGAAATGCGAGACTTGATGATTCAAGTCTTTTTTTATTTTCAAATCCAAAGAATACCGTAAAGGCCGTCTGAAACTTTCTATAACGCAGTTTCAGACGGCCTAATACCTTTAAAATTCCCCCAAATCCCTAAAGTCCTACCCAGACATTTAGGAATTTGGGGGATTTTTGCAAAGGTATCCGCTTTTCTGATCTTTGCCGTCAATGGTATCGGCCTACCCATCACCAATACAGAATTTTTGCTCGACAATAGAGGGGCGTTTTCTATGCCGACGCGATCGTGCATTTTGCCTCAAGTCTATGTACTACCGTATCGTTTACAGTAGGATTTGCTGCATATTCTGAGCTGTTGCCACAGCGTACCGCCGTTGCTGTTATCTTGGAGAAGATTGCGGTAAGCAGTGTTTAGATGGAGTGTCATTCGATGATGGTGTGGTGGCAGGACAGGTCTTGAATGTGGTATCGTTCTTCTTGGGTCAGTTGCGTGTCGCTCATGGTAATCTTTCTTATAGGAGAGACCGTATGTTGCTGCATCCAAACTTTTCCGTTATGGAAAGTTTGCCCTTCAAATCTGAATCTGCTGGCCTCTATTTATCATTATTTAATTGCTACAAGGATATTTAAATGAAACGGGAAACCATTGCACTGCATGCAGGCTATCAATCCGAACCGACTACCAAATCCGCTGCTGTCCCCATTTACCAAACCACTTCCTACACTTTCGACAACACGCAACACGGCGCAGACTTGTTCAACCTTGATGTAGCGGGCAATATCTACACCCGTATCATGAATCCGACCACTGCCGTTTTGGAAGAACGCGTTGCCCGTTTGGAAGGAGGTATCGCCGCATTGGCTGTCGCCAGCGGTATGGCGGCAATTACCTATGCCGTTCAAACTTTGGTTGAAGCAGGCGACAACATCATTGCAACCAAAACCCTCTACGGAGGCACATACAATTTCTTTGCCCACAGCCTGCCGCGCCAAGGCATAGAAGTACGCTTTATCGATCCGGCCAAGCCCGAAGAAATCGCCGCCAATACCGACAGCCGCACCAAGCTGGTGTATTGCGAATCTATCGGTAATCCCGCCATCAATGTCGTCGATATTCCAGCATTTGCCCAAGCCGCGCACGCTCAAGGGCTGCCTTTAATGGTAGATAATACCGTCGCTACGCCCACGCTGTTCCGACCCATCGAACACGGCGCCGACATCGTTATCCAATCCCTGACCAAATACATCGGCGGCCACGGCACAACGATTGGCGGTGCCATTATCGACGGCGGTAAATTCCAATGGGCAGGCAATCCGCGTTTTGAAAAAAACTTCAATCAGCCTGATCCGTCTTACCACGGTGTAAACTACTGCGAACATTTTGGTGCGGCGGCCTATATCGCCCGCGCCCGCGTCGTTCCATTGCGTAATACCGGTGCCGCCCTGTCTCCGCACAGCGCATTTTTACTGCTTCAAGGTTTGGAAACCCTCGCCCTGCGTATGGAGCGTCATTGCGAAAATGCCCTAAAAGTAGCCGAATTCTTAAATAAACATCCGCAGGTCGAATGGGTGAACTATCCCGCCCTGCCCGACAGTCCGTATAAAGCCTTGATTGACCGCGACTACGGCGGAAAAGCCTCAGGTTTGCTGAGTTTTGGTATTAAAGGCGGTCGTAAAGCCGGAGCGAAGTTCATTGATGCCCTGCAACTCTTCCTGCGCTTGGTGAATATCGGCGATGCCAAATCGCTGGCTACCCATCCTGCTACAACGACCCACCGTCAGCTTGACGATGCAGAACTCGCCGCAGCGGGCGTCAGTCCCGACATGGTACGTCTGAGCGTGGGTATCGAGCATATCGACGATTTGCTTGCCGACTTGGCGCAGGCATTGGATGCCGCACAGGCATAAGCAATAGCAGCGCTAATTAGATGGAAAAAGTCTCCGCTTAAAAAGGCCGTCTGAAAACTTCTTTTCAGACGGCCTTTTTCCTTTTCTACAAATCAAATGCGGCGTTAATCAAACGTTTGGTGTAATCGTTTTGCGGATGGTGGAAAATCTGATCCGCGCTGCCGTACTCAACCATTTCGCCCTGCTTCATCACAATCACATTATCGCTGACAGCGCGCACGACAGACAAATCATGACTGATGAACATATAAGTCAGGCCGTATTTCTTCTGCAAATCGCGCAAAAGTTCGACCACTTTGGATTGTACGGAGCGGTCAAGCGCAGAGGTTGGCTCGTCCAAAAGGATGAATTTCGGGCGCAGGATAACGGCGCGTGCAATAGCGATACGTTGACGCTGGCCGCCGGAGAATTCGTGCGGATAACGGTTGAGCGCGTCAAGCGGCAGGGACACTTCCTTCATGACTTCCAAAACGCGTAGGATGCGTTCTTTTTTGGTCATTTCAGGATGATGAACCGTCAAACCTTCGCCGATAATTTCACCAACGGTCAGACGCGGGGAAAGCGAACCGAACGGATCTTGGAACACAATTTGCCGTTGCGATTTCAGACGGCGTGCTTCTTCGGCGGTATAGTTTTTCAGGTCTTTGCCTTCAAAGGAAATATTGCCGGTATAAGGCAGCATCTGCATGACGGCTTTGCCCAGCGTGGATTTGCCGGAACCGGACTCGCCGACGACGCCCAATGTTTCACCTTTTTTAATTTTGAGGCTGATGCCTTTGACGGCGTCAAAAGTTTTGAGCGGTTTGCCGAAAAAGTTTTGCTTCAATACGAAAGAAACATGGACATTATCGGCTTCGATTAACACACCGGCATTGTTTTCTTCCGGCTCTTTCATGCCTTTGGGAATGGCATTGATGAGTTCGGCAGTATATTCGTGTTTCGGATGGGCAAATACTTCTTTGATTTTGCCGCGCTCGACAATTTCGCCGTTGCGCATGACGCAGACGGTTTTGGAATAGTGTTCCGCCAAACCCAAATCGTGGGTAATGAAGATAATCGCCATGCCCATTTGCTGTTGCAAGTCGTGGAGCAAATCGAGAATCTCGGCTTGAATGGTTACATCCAAAGCGGTGGTCGGCTCGTCGGCAATCAGCAGGTCGGGTTCATTGATGAGCGCCATAGCAATCATGATGCGTTGCAGCTGACCGCCGGAAAACTCGTGCGGATACTGCTTCATGCGGCGTTTGGCTTCTTTGATGCCAACCCGTTGCAACAATGCCAATGCTTTTTGTCCTGCCTCTTTTTTGCCGAGCTTTTTATTGTGTACCCGCGCCGCTTCAATCAGCTGCGTACCGATACGCATAAACGGATTGAGGGAAGTCATCGGCTCTTGGAAAATCACGCTGATGCGGTTGCCGCGCAAATCGCGTAAGGTTTTCTCATCGGCGTCCAAAATGGAAATGCCGTCAAACGTAATACGCGAATCTTTGCTGTATCGGGCAAATTTTTCAGGCAGCAGACGCATGATGGACATGGACGTTACCGACTTGCCCGAACCGGATTCGCCAACCAAAGCCAATGTTTCGCCCTCTGCCACTTTAAAGCTGACATTACGCACGGCGTGCACGGTTTTCTCATGCAGTTCGAAATTGATGTCCAGATTTTCTACAACCAGTAACTGTTTTGTCATTTTGATTATCCTTTTGGTTGTGGTTTAGCGGTCTTTCGGATCAAGCGCATCGCGCAGGCCGTCGCCGATAAAGTTGAAACAGAACAAAGTGGTTACCAGGAAGAAACTCGGTACGAGCAGCTGCCATGGTGCGGCTTCCATCGAAATCGCGCCTTCTTGCAGCATCGAACCCCAACTGGTCATAGGCTCTTGCACACCCAAGCCCAAGAAGCTCAAGAAGGATTCAAACATAATCATGCCCGGTACCAACAATGAGGCATACACCATCACCACGCCCAAAACATTCGGAATAATGTGGCGCGTTACGATTTTACGTTTTGCCACGCCGCTCACACGCGCCGCTTCGACAAACTCTTTATGCTTCAAGCTCAAGGTTTGACCGCGCACGATACGCGCCACGTCCAACCAAGACACCAAACCCACGGCGGCAAAAATCAAAAGCAGGTTGCGACCGAAGAATGTAGTCAGCAGAATCACGAAAAACATAAATGGAAACGCGTTCAAAATTTCCAAAAAGCGCATCATCAGCGAATCGAGCTTACCGCCGATAAAGCCGGCAATCGCGCCGTAAAGCGTACCGATGACAACGGCCACCAATGCGCCGGCCACACCGACCAGCAAGGAAATACGTCCGCCGGTTGCCGCGCGCGACAGCAAATCGCGGCCGAGCAAATCTGTACCCAGATAGTGATGGGTAGAAAAGGACGGCGGAATCTGCATATTGTCCCAGTCGGTGAAGTCGTAGGTGTAGCGGACAATCCATGGCGCCACAATCACAAAAATGCTGATCAGCAACAGGATGATAATGCTGTACACCGCCGCTTTGTTTTGTTTAAACCGCCGCCATGCGTCGCTCCACAGGCTTTTGCCGTGTACTTGGGCGTATTCTGCTGCCTCTGCGAGGGCCTGAGTCTGCTTCTTTTTGAATAACATAATGTTCTCTCTCGCTTTTTATTCTTTCTTCAGGCCGTCTGAACGTTTCAGACGGCCTTTGCGCAAATGGGATTAATAACGGATTTTCGGGTCAATAATGGCATACAGAATATCGAGGATGGCGTTGAACAAAATGGTCATAATGCCGACCAAAATCGTCAAACCCAAAATCATGCCGTAGTCGCGGTTGAGCGCGCCGTTGACAAACAATTGTCCGACGCCGGGAATACCGAACACGTTTTCAATCACAATGGAGCCGGTAATGATGCCGACAAATGCCGGACCTAAGAAAGAAACAATCGGCAGCATGGCGGGACGCAGCGCATGGCGCAGAATGATGCGGCTCATGGGCAGGCCTTTGGCGCGTGCCGTGCGGATAAAGGGACTGTTCAACACTTCAATCATCGCGCCGCGCGTAATCCGCGCGATACTGGACACATAACCAATGGACAAAGTAACAACGGGCAAAATCAAGTTCATCAGTGCACCATCGTTCCAGCCGCCCGCAGGCAGCCATTGCAGTCTGACGGCAAACACCAGCACCAATACCGGCGCCATCACAAAACTGGGAACGACGATACCGGTCATCGCGCCGCTCATCAGCGAATAATCCAGCCAGCTGTTTTGTTTTAAGGCGGCGATAATGCCGATAAACATGCCGAAGATGGCGGCGATTAAAAAGGCGTAGAAGCCAAGTTCTGCCGATACCGGCAGGGATTGGGCAAGCAACTCATTAACGCTGAAATCTTTATATTTGAACGACGGCCCCAAATCCCCCTGCGCCAACTGCTTGAGGTAGTGGAAATATTGGAGGTACATCGGATCATTGAGGTGATATTTCGCTTCGATGTTGGCCATGACCGCAGGCGGCAAATTGCGTTCGCCCGTGAACGGGCTGCCCGGTGCGAGCCGCATCAGAAAAAACGATACGGTAATCAACACCAGCATGGTCGGGATGGAAGCACATATCCGTTTGATGATGAATTTCAACATAATCAGGCTGTCCTGTCTGAACATACCGGACTCGTGAAAACAAAGCTGACCTGAAGCGGAAATCGAATGAATGGCAGCAGGCATCTGTAACGTCGCCGCGCCGGTTTCTCTCTCTATTCCGACCGGGTTATTGTTTTTATTCGGAGTCGGGTAAGGTTTTTTTAGTTTTTAGATAATTGTTGTTATAAGGCCGTCTGAAACTTTGTATCCGCCGTTTCAGACGGCCTTTCACGTTAACGCGCCAAAGGTTCGGTGCGTTCAATCAGCCATGCTTTAGCCGCGCCTTCTGTCAAAGGCTCAAGACGGCGGCGCACTTCGGCGTGATATTGATTCAGCCATTCGATTTCGCTGCCGGTCATCAGTTTGGTATCGATCAGGCGCGTATCGATTGGGCAGAGGGTAACGGTTTCAAAATACAGGAATTTACCGAACTCGGTTTCCTCAGGGTTTTCAACCGGACGGTTGATTACCAGGCTTTCGATACGGATACCCCATTTGCCCGGACGGTAAAGACCCGGTTCGTTGGAAGTCAGCATGCCTGACTTCATCGCGTGATGCGGTTGCGGTACGGCGGCAACGGCAATGCTTTGCGGGCCTTCATGCACATTGAGGAAATAGCCCACGCCATGACCTGTACCGTGACCGTAATCGCATTGCGCCTGCCAGAGCGATTTGCGGCAGATGGCATCAATCATCGGGCCTTTGATGTTTTCAGGGAAAATGGTTTCCGCCAGAGAAATATGCGCCTTCAACACCAAAGTGTAATCGCGCTTCATGGCCGCACTTGGATTGCCGACGGGAACCACGCGCGTGATGTCGGTCGTACCGCCCCAGTATTGGCCGCCGGAGTCAATCAGCAGCATACCGTCGCCTTTGATTTTGCTGTTGTTTTCCGGTGTCGCGCTGTAATGAGGCAAGGCGGCATTGGCATTGTAGCCGGCGATGGTGTCGAAACTTGGCGAAATAAAGCCGGGACGTTGGCTGCGGTGTTTGTAGAGCATGCCGTCGATGTCCAGCTCGCTCAATTCGCCGCCGTCTGCCAAAATTTGTTCAAACTCGGCAAAGAAGCCGCACAATGCCGCGCCGTCTTCCGCCATGGTATTGCGGATATGGGCGATGTCGGCATCGGATTTGACTGATTTGAAGAATGTGCTTGGGTGGATGGCTTCAATCAAACGAACGTCTTCAGGCAGGCGGCGCAAAGTACCGACAGCAGTTTTGTTCGGATCAATCAGCAATGCGCCCTTAACGCCTGCCAAATAGTCCGCCGCTTGCGCATAAGGCAATACTTCAAAACCTGCCGCTTTTAAAGCTTCGGCAGATTCGGCTTTCAGACGGCCTGCATCGGTAAACAATACGGCTTTGTCTTGGCTGATAAACAAATGGGACAAGAACACGGGGTTGAACGGCACATCATCGCCACGCAGATTGGTAATCCAGGCGATGTCGTCCAAAGAAGAAACCAAATGCGCCTCTGCGCCCTGCTCTTTCATGGCCGCACGAATACGGGCCAGTTTTTCGGCCGCCGTTTCGGAAACATAGTCGGGATGGTGAACGTAGATTTCCGGAGTCGGCAATGCAGGACGGTCGTCCCACACTTCGTCCAACAAGGTTTCAGGATATTCGAGGCGGATGTTTTTGGCGGCAAGTGCCTGTTTCAAACCGCGCTCGCCGCTGAGTGCGAACATATCGGCAGGCGCGCCGACGACTGCGCCCTCGGGCAGATTTTGTGCCAACCACTCGGTATAAGGCGCATCAACGCCCATTTTTTGCAGCTCGATGCCGTTTGGCGCAAGCTGTTGGCCTGCCTGTTCCCAATAGCGGCTATCCGTCCACACGCCTACTTTATCGGCGGTTACCACCAAAGTACCGGCCGAACCGGTAAAGCCGGAAAAATCGCGACGTGCCTGCCAATGCTCGGGCAGGTATTCGGAAAGGTGCGGATCGGCGGAAGGAATGACAAACGCGTCCACGCCATGTTTTTTCATGGCTTCGCGTAAAGCGGACAAACGTTGTTGTACAGATTTCATGTGTTATGTCTCCTGTTGTTTCAGACGGCCTCTGTCATCAATGCCGTCTGAAAACTTGTACTGTCTATAATCAATCTATTTTTTCGGTGCGAACGACCAGCTCTTGACCGTATAGTTCCGCAAAGGGTCTTTGTCGGAATAGCCGATAATATCGGGTTTGACCATACGCACTTCAACCTGATGATACAGCGGAATCAGTGCAGCGTCTTCTTGAAGCTGCTTCTCCGCATCGGCATAAAGCTGGCTGCGCGCTTCCTTGCTGACACCATCTTTCAGCGTATTGTTCATAAATGTGTCAAACGCCGCGCTTTTGTAGCGGAATGCATTGTTTGAGTTGTTGGATTTCAAGATATTGAGCATACCCGCCGGATCGTTGAAATCGGAACACCAGCCGCTGAACGAAACCTTGAAATTGCCTTGCGCGCGCGTATCCAAATAAGTTTTCCATTCCTCGTTGGACAAAGTCGGACGGATAAACGGAATGGCGGCCTTCCACACCGACTGCACGGCAGTAATTTGTTTTTTAGACGCTTCGCTGGTGCTGTACAAAATATCGAACTCAAGCGGATGGTCATCGTTGTAGCCTGCTTCGTTCAACAGTTTGCGTGCGGTTTCGATGCGTTTTTCAGGCGTCCACTCTTTCCACTCTGGATAAACAGGAATCACGCCCTGCATTTGCGGCGGCGTCAATTGGAACGCAGGCGTATCGCCACGGCCGCCCACTTTGACGACGATGTCGCGGCGCGTCAGCATATTGAGCGCCTTGCGGACGCGCGGATCATTAAACGGCGCCGCTTCGTGGTTCGGCTCCAAATACCAGCTACACAAAGAAGTTGTACGTTTCACTTGTCCCGGAAACTCAATATCCGCCACTTTGACCTGGTCACTGGGAATACCGTAAGTTACATCAATTTCATTGGCGCGATAACGGTTGTACTCGCCGCTGCCTGACAAGAAAACCGCCTTCGGAATGGCTACTTTGTCTTTATCGTAATAATTGGGATTGCGTTCCATATTGATGTGGCTGTTGACTTTCCAATCCTTTAACAGATAAGCGCCACTGGAAACATAATGACCGGGCTGCGTCCACTTGTTGCCGTATTTTTCAACAGTGGCGCGGTGAACCGGAAAAGTGAATTGCTGAATCAGCATATCAGGGAAATAAGGTACAGGCGCAATCAACGTAAATTGCAGGGTCTTCGCGTCCAATGCCTTGACGCCCAATGTCTCAGGCTTGGCTTTGCCGTTTAATATATCTTCCGCATTTTCCACTTGGGCATCGACCAAATAGCTGCCGAAAGGTGCGCCGGTGGCCGGATCGGCAAGACGGCGGAAGCTGTACACGAAATCTTCGGCAGTAATCGGATCGCCATTACTCCATTTGGCATCACGCAGATGGAAGGTCCAAACACGCTCGCCCTCGCTCTCCCATTTTTCCGCCAAAGCAGGAATGGTTTTGCCTTCGGCATCCGTACCGACCAAACCATCCATCAACTGACGGATAATCGCACCGGCCGCCATATCACCGCTCATCTGAGGATCCAGCGTACCCGGCTCGACGCCGTTGCTGACTACCACGCGCTCATAATCGGTACGCTTAAACTCAGGAGCAGGCTTGACATCGCGGCTGCACGCTGACAATGCGAATACGGCAGTCAATGATGTAGCCAACAGCGGATAGGTTTTTCCGGCCATATTTCATTCCTTCTTTTGGGTATTCTTCTCTTTCAGACGGCCTGATTATTCAAACTACACTTAACTACATTTATTTAGAAGTTTTCCAGCATAGTTAAATCGTCTATTTCAAGTCATGAAAATAGTGTTTCAAACCACATATTCCAACGAAATAATAGTAAGCCGTCCAAGATTGTTGGCAAATTAACACAAAAATACGTAACTGAAAACTATTTTTCAATTTATCCTACGATAAGTTACAAATGTATTGATTTTTTATGTTTTGTCAAATAAGATTATCCGAACTCTTTCGCCATAAGCAAGAAAAAGACATAAAAAGGAGAATCAAATGAAGAAGTTATCTTACTTTATTGCCACTGCCCTCATCGGCTCTTCCCTAAGTGCCGCCCACGCCGAACCTAAAATGAGCGGCACCATCTACATCATGACCGAGGTCGAACACAACAATAAAACCGGTGTAACCAATACAACCATTTCCGATAAAAGTTCCAGTCTTTATCTCTCCGATGAAGTACGACTCAACGACGACTTATGGTTGAAATGGCAACTTGGCTCCTTTATTTACTTCGATTCCGACCGCTGGGGCGGCTGGGGTACTGCCGACTCATACGTCGCGCTCAACAGCTACAAAAACCTTGGCACCGTCAAAATGGGTTACATCAGTACGCCCATGAACAGCATTTATCTGAACCCGTTCGACACCAACAGCCCGATTTTGGAGTTCGGCAAAATTTCCCGCTTCGGCCAACGCCGTGTTTCCATGGCTTATGAGTCGCCTTGGAAAAACGGTTTCCAATTCAAATTCAACGTTTCCCCCGGTTCCAATGCCGCGCGCAACAACAATGACTGGAATCCGGACAAAAAACGTGACGGCGACTGGGTCTTCGGCTGGGGTGTAGACTACTACCACCCAAACAACGGCTTTAACGCGCACTACGCTGCCGAATACGCACCCAACGACTCTCCAACCGAAACCAAAGACTTCCAAGCCCATGCATTCATGGCCGGATATAGCAAAGACAAAATCTCCGTCGATGCCGCGTTCCAATACGCCAAAAATACTTGCGACGGCTTCAGCTGCTGGGGCGTATGGAAAGATGCGGCAGGCAACGTAGCCGGTTCTTACGACAAAGAAATCAACAACACCAAAGAATTTATGGTGTCCGGCTCATACAAAGTGGGCAATTTCAAACCTCAAATCGGCTTTGCCTACGGTAAAAGCTCTGTCGGCGAAGACTACAAACACGTCGCCGTCAGCACCGATTACAGCTTCTCCAAACGGACAACCGCCACACTCGGCGCCGGCTGGTTGAAAGAAAACGTCAATCCGAAATACGACGAAGATTTGCCGAAAAAATCTTCTTACGCAGTGGGCATGGTATTCAAACACCGCTATTAATGCCTGACAGATTAAAGGCCGTCTGAAACAATTTGTTCAGACGGCCTTTTCTACATCCTATAATTAAACTTGCAGCCTACCTTAAAAATCATTACATTGCCCACACTCAAGCAACAAAAACGTCATCATGAACGCCCACCGCACCCTCATCATCTCCGTTTTTATCGTCGCCAGCTGCGGCCTCGCTTACGAGCTCATCATTGCCGCGCTCGCAAGCTATCTTTTGGGCGACAGTATTTTGCAGTTTTCCTCCGTCATCGGACTTTATCTGTTTTCAATGGGTATCGGTGCCCACCTGACCCAATACATCAAAGATAAAGACGTATTGCACCGCTTTATCGAAATCGAACTTCTGGTCGGCATCATTGGTGGTATTTCCGCGCTGGCATTATTTGTGGCCTTCGGTTTATCCGCCGCCCCGTTCCGCATCCTGCTCTACGCTTTTGTACTGATTGTCGGCATGGTTGTCGGCATGGAAATCCCTTTGGTCATGCGCGTGTTAAACCAAAAAGGGGCGGAATTTAAAGAACTCGTTTCCAAAGTATTGACCTTCGACTACTTGGGCGCACTTGCCGTCTCTCTGTTGTTTCCGCTCCTGCTCGCCCCCAAACTCGGCATGGCGCGTTCCGCCTTGTTGTTTGGCATCTTCAACGCCGCCGTCGCCTATCTGACCGCCCGTGTATTCAAAGCCGAATTACCCCGCTATCACGCCATCCGTACGCGTGCGTTTATCGTATTGACCGCGCTCATTACGCTCTTCATCTACGCCGACCGTATCTCTTTCAAAGCCGAACAAAGCTATTTCGGCGATCCCGTCGTCTATCAAAGCCATTCTCCCTACCAACGGCTCGTCGTGACACGCTGGAAAGACGACACCCGCCTCTACATCAACGGCAACCTGCAATTCTCCTCACGCGACGAAGCCCGTTACCACGAAGCACTCGTCCTGCCTGCCATGCAGATGGTGCCGAACGCCGAACGCGTCCTGATTCTCGGCGGCGGTGACGGATTGGCGGCACGCGAAGTCTTGAAATATCCGCAAGTCAAAAATGTTACTTTGGTCGATCTCGACCCCGACATGACCGCTACTTTTAAAACCTCCGCCACCTTGAGCGCGCTCAACCAAGGCTCGCTATCCCACCCCAAAATGCACGTCGTCAACGACGATGCCGCCAAATGGCTGGAAGGGTCGTCTGAACAATTCGACGTCATCATCATCGACCTGCCCGATCCCTCCAATTTCTCGCTGGGCAAACTCTACTCCGTCCCCATGTACCGCCTCGTTGCCCGCCATCTTCAGCCGCAGGGCAAAATCGTCGTCCAATCCACCTCCCCCTACTTCGCCCCCAACGCCTACTGGTCGGTCGTCGCCACCCTCGAAGCGGCCAAGTTGAATACCGCGCCCTATCATGTTTACGTCCCCTCATTTGGCGAATGGGGATTTGTGTTGGCAGGGTTTGACCAAAACTTCCCCATTCCGCAAAAATTCGACGTACCCACCCGCTATCTCAATGCCCAGACCGCCGCCGAAATGTTCCGCTTTCCGCCCGATATGGCAAGGCGCAAGGTTGAAGCAAATTATTTGAACAACCAAATTCTCGTCAGTTATTTTGAAAGCGATTGGAACAATGTGATGCGATAGAATATCTAAAGGCCGTCTGAAACATCAGTCTTCTTTTTATCTCCGTTCAGACGGCCTCATCGTCCGTTTACCCTTTTTCACACAGCATTTGCTTGAAAAAATAAGGTTTATCTTTATCTAGATAAAACACAATCGACACTATCCGTTGAATGAAGGAACAAACACTTATGCAGTATTTTGGAATCGGTTTTTTGGTTTTAATCTTTTTGGAAATCATGTCCATCGTCTGGGTTGCCGACTGGATAGGCGGCGGCTGGACGCTGTTTGTGATGGCCGTCAGCTTTATCAGCGGTATCTTTATGCTGCGCCATACCGGCATTTCCGGCCTTTTGCTCGCAGGCGCAGCCGTCCGCAGCGGCCAAAACATTTCCCTCTATCAAATGCTGTGGCCGATTCGCTATACCGCCGCCGCGGTTTTCCTGCTCAGCCCCGGCTTTATTTCAACCGCCGTCGCCCTACTCTTGCTGATTCCGTTTAAAGGCAATACGCCGGTTTCTTCTGCACAGTCTTTCCAAAGCCGCCAAACTTACGGTCCTGCCAAAGATGATGAAGACATTATCGAAGGCGAATACACGGTTACGCGCACCGGCAAAGCCGACAAACCGCAAGACTATATCGAGCACAAACCCGATTGACGACTTCCTTCATAACAGGCCGTCTGAATTAGGAATACCTCAAAAGTGTTTCATATTTCAGACGGCCTGAGTCATTTCCGGGCTTTGAAAATGTAAATATCGGTTTGTAATTCGGTTATTCCGCATAAATCATTTAAAATAAGCAGCTATTTTGATTCTAAAAACGACACGGTATCCAATGAACGTTCAACGTCTTTTCCCTCTCTCCCTCAGCTTGATTACCGCCGCTGTTTTATCGGCGTGCGCCACCCAAAACACACCGACTGCTTCGAAAACCGAAAGCGTCGTTCAGCCTAAATCCACTTCTATTCCTTCACGCCGCGCCGACAGCGAGTCCAAAGTCCTGTCCGATTACAGCCAATACCAAAGCGCCATCGATGCCGCCAAACGCGGCGACGATGCTTGGGTACAACAATTTTTATCCCAAGCCAGCGACAGCGCAATGGCTGAAAACGTCCGCAACGAATGGCTGAAAACCTTGGGCGCGCGCGGCCAATGGGATTTGTTCCGTCAAGAATTCAGCAAATTGAACGCCGCCGGCGTCGCACAAGAAGTGCAATGTTATGCCGATTTGAGCAGCGGCAATGACAGCAAAGCCGCCGAGCTGGTTCGCGTGACCGGCAAACTGCCTGCCGGTTGTACCCGCTTGGTTGAAAGCGCGGCAGCTTCAGGCCGTCTGAACACCAACGACGCATGGCGTCGCGTGCGCGGCTTGTTGAGCAACAGCCAAACCACGGATGCACGCAACCTCGCCGCCGCATTGGGCAGCCCGTTTGAAGGTGGCGCGCAAGGTGCGACCGAATACAGCCTATTGAGCGTAATCGGCAAAGATGCACGCAAATCCGCTTCTGCCGCCGCCACCCTGTCCGACATGGAATCCGGCCTCAGCCGCGAACAACGCAGCTTCGCATGGGGCGTATTGGGCCACTACCATGCACAAAGCCAAAACATGCCGACTGCTTTGAGCTACTACGGCCGCGTTTCCGACCGCAAGCAACTGACCGACGAGCAATTGGAATGGTACGCACGCGCCGCCTTGCGCCTGCAACGTTGGGACGAATTGGCAAGCGTGATTCAGCATATGCCTGAAAAACTGCAAAAAGACCCGACATGGCAATATTGGCTGGGCCGCAGCTTTGCCGCACAAGGCAAAAGCAGTCAAGCCAAAGAAATGTATGAAAAAGCTGCCGCTTCCGGCCGCAATTTCTACGCTGTATTGGCAGGTGAAGAGCTGGGCCGCCGCATCAATACGCGCAACAACGTTTCCGATGCCGATGCCAGAGACGTCCGCCGCATGAGCGAAGACGGCGCCATCAAACGCGCATTGGTTTTGTTTAAAAACAGCCAAAGCAACGGCGACTCTAAAATGCGCCGTCAGGCACAGGCAGAATGGCGTTTTGCCACCCGCGACTTCAACGAAGACAACCTGCTGACTGCCGCACAAGTCGCTTTTGACAACCAGTTCTACGACATGGCAATCAACAGCGCAGACCGTACCGACCACAAGCTCAACTACAAACTGCGCTATATCTCTCCATTTAAAGACCTGACCGTCCGCTATGCCGCACAGGCAGGCGTTGACCCGGCATGGGTTTACGGTTTGATTCGCCAAGAGAGCCGCTTTGTCATGGGCGCGCAATCCAGCGTCGGCGCACAAGGCCTGATGCAGGTCATGCCTGCAACCGCCCGCGAAATCGCCGGCAAAATCGGCATGAGCAGCAGCGAACTCTACACCATGGACGGCAACATCCGCATGGGTACTTGGTACATGGCAGATGCCAAACGCCGCCTGCAAAATAACGAAGTGATGGCCACCGCAGGCTACAATGCCGGCCCAGGCCGCGCCCGTAACTGGCAGGCTTCTTCACCGTTGGAAGGCGCGATTTACGCCGAAACCATCCCATTTACCGAAACCCGCGATTACGTGAAAAAAGTCATGACCAATGCGACTTATTACGCGTCATTGTTCAACGAACCGCAAACTTCGTTGAAACAACGTATGGGTACAGTTCCCGGCCGTTATTAATACCCGATAGGCCGTCTGAAAAGTGAGACAGAATCAAACGTTCAGACGGCCTGCAATCTTGACAGACTATCGAGTTTATAAGATAATCGCCCGATTGTTTCTGACCGAAAAGGTCACTTGCACGGCAAAAGCCGACTTGTTAGGAGGTGATGTTTACATCACGGCGCGTATCCCGCCCTGCCCTCGGCAAACCAGCGATACAACAACTCCCCCATTATGACAAGCCGTCCCCTATTTCTTAAAACGGTTTGATTGAACAAAATTTAAAGGAAATAAAATGCCAGCTATTCGTGTTAAAGAGAATGAACCATTTGAAGTTGCTATGCGTCGTTTCAAACGTGCCGTAGAAAAAACCGGTCTGTTGACCGAACTGCGCGCCCGTGAAGCGTACGAAAAACCAACTACCGAACGCAAACGCAAAAAAGCTGCTGCAGCAAAACGTCTGCAAAAACGTCTGCGCAGCCAACAACTGCCTCCTAAAATGTACTAATTACAGGCCTGCCCTGTGATAAACGACACACCGCAAGGGCAGCTTTGCGGTGTGTTTTGTTTTTCAGACGGCATCTTTTTATTGATATAAAGTGAGAACATTATGAGCCTAAAAACACAATTAACCGAAGACATGAAAACCGCCATGCGTGCCAAAGACCAAGTATCTTTAAGCACCATCCGCCTGATTAATGCCGCCATCAAACAATTTGAAGTAGACGAGCGCACCGAGGCCGATGACGCCAAAGTCATCTCCATTCTGACCAAAATGGTGAAACAGCGCAAAGACAGCGCCAAAATTTATACCGAAGCCGGCCGTCAAGATTTGGCTGACAAAGAAAACGCAGAAATCGAAATCCTCAACCGCTACCTGCCACAAATGATGTCCGCAGAAGAAATCAAAACTGCCGTGGAAGCAGCTGTTGCAGAAACCGGTGCATCAGGCATGGCCGATATGGGCAAAGTCATGGGGGTATTGAAAACCCGTCTGGCCGGCAAAGCCGATATGGGTGAAGTCAACAAGGTTTTGAAAGCCGCATTGACTGCCTAATCGTCAAACAAAAAGGCCGTCTGAAATATGATTTTCAGACGGCCTTTTTTTATTATATCCATCAAGCAGTGGTTACTTTGTCCTCATGACGCAACAAGGTAATTAAATCGCTGATACGTTTTTTCATGGAACGGCGATCGACGATTTGGTCGATTGCGCCCTTCTCTAACAAGAATTCTGCACGTTGAAAACCTTCCGGCAAGGTTTCGCGTACAGTCTGCTCGATAACGCGCGGACCGGCAAAACCGATCAGCGCATTCGGTTCTGCCAAAACCACATCACCCAAGAAGGCAAAGCTGGCAGACACGCCGCCCATGGTCGGGTCGGTCAATACGGAAATAAACGGCAGACGTTTTTCAGTCAGCAAATGCAAAGCCGCGCTGGTCTTCGTCATCTGCATCAAAGAGTTGACCCCTTCCTGCATACGCGCACCACCGGAAGCCGCCACGCAAATAAACGAACAATTATCTGCAACGGCACGACGTACACCCTGAACGAAACGCTCGCCCACGACCGAGCCCATAGAGCCGCCGATAAAACGGAATTCAAACGCAGCCACAACGACAGGCAGGCCGTTCATGGTACCTTTCATAACGACCAATGCATCGTCTTCGCCGGTTGCTTTACGTGCAGCCGCGAGGCGGTCAGGATATTTTTTACTGTCTTTGAATTTCAGCGGGTCGGTCGGTTTAATATTGGCTGCAATCTCTTCACGGCCTTCTTCATCCAAAAGCAGATTCAAACGTTCGCGCGCAGAAAGCGGATTGTGGTGATTACATTTCGGGCAGACTTCGCTGTTTTGCTTCAACTCGGTTGAATAAACCGTTGCCGAACAAGACGGACATTTGTGCCACAGGCCTTCAGGGACGCTGGACGAACTGCTTCGGTTTTTAATTTTCGGAGGAAGAATTTTATCTAGCCAGCTCATGAATGACTCCTTGGAATTCAGAATTCAGACGGCCTATTGAATGTAAGGCCGTCTGAAACAATGGAATAAAAAATTTAGCGAATCGCGTCTTTCAACTCTTTAACCAACACGCCTACCGCCTCGGCCTCGCTACCTGCGTGGCTTTCAATCTCTTTGACGATACGGCTGCCGACAATAACGGCATCCGCTACCGCGCCAATCTTACGTGCACTCTCCGCATTATTAATGCCGAAGCCGACACCGATCGGAATATCAATATATTTGCGCAAAAGCTCTATTTTACGCGAAACTTCTTCAGTATCCAAACTTGCCGCACCGGTTACACCTTTGAGCGATACATAATACACAAAACCACCGGCTACTTTGGCAATCGTTTGAATACGCTCTTCAGTTGTTGTCGGCGCAATAAGGAAAATACAATCAATACCTTGCGCTTTCAACGAGTCATGCAGTGGGGTAATGGTTTCTACCGGGGAATCCACAGTCAACACGCCATCTACGCCCGCGTCGGCAGCCGCTTGTGCAAACGCTTGATAACCCATTTTATGTACTGGGTTCAAATAGCCCATTAACACAATCGGCGTTTTATCATTGGTTTGGCGGAACAAGCGTACTGTTTCCAATACGTCATGCAAAGAAACATGATTTGCCAACGCCCTTTCAGCCGCACGCTGAATAGTCGGACCATCCGCCATCGGGTCAGAAAACGGCACACCCAGTTCCAAAATATCAGCACCGTTAGCCACCAGGCTGTGCATCAATGCCAAGGTCGTCTCAAGGTTGGGATCACCCACCGTAATATAAGGAATCAGTGCTTTTGCGCCATTGAGCGCTGAGAAAGTTTGTTGGATTCTGCTCATTTTCTGCTATCCATTTCATCGATTTGAATGTTGTCCGACAGCCTAATCTATTCTGCCGTTACATTTATTGTAAAAAACTTAGTCTGCCGCAAAAACAAATGACCACTTTTCCCAATCGGCAAACAAGAGGCTAAGTATAACATTTACGGCTATTTCATAGAATCATTTGCAATCAAGATTCTGATATTTTGAAAGCAATATAAAACAATAAAGGCCGTCTGAAAACAATTCAAACAGCCTTTACAATAATCAATCATGCAAATCTTTGTATGCCTTCGCACTTTTGATCACAATTTCCTTATCGATTACGGCTCGACATGGTGGTTTTGTTGTTCAGAACCCAGATGACGCTCCAAATCAGACAAAATCTGCACCAGACCATGACGGACTTCTTCCGCATTGGCGGCAGGGTTGCCGTTTGCATCTAAAGCGCCACGACTGAACGTATCGATATACGGTTCAAACGTATCTTTCAGTTTCAACAACTTAACTACATCCGAGCGCGTATATCGATCGCCACCGTATCCAATCACAACATTATTTTCATGTTGCCATTGGGCAAACTGGGCCGGACTGATTTGCACCAATTGGCACATCTCATCCAACGTAAAATAACGCTTGGCAGGAATAACCGGGTTATTGTTGTTTGTCATAGTAATGCTCCACCATGCCTTTGAGTTTTTGGCTGGCATGGAAAGTTACCACACGGCGTGCGGTAATCGGCACTTCTTCGCCGGTTTTAGGGTTACGACCCGGGCGTTGAGGTTTGTCGCGCAATTGGAAATTGCCGAAACCGGAAATCTTAATTTCTTCGCCACGCGCCAAAGTGCTGCGGATTTCTTCAAAAAAGAGCTCGACGATTTCTTTGGCATCATTTTTGGTGACGTTGCTGACTTTGTCGACCAAAATATCGGCCAATTCTGCTTTAGTTAGTGTCATGTGTTTACCTTCATTCAAACTGGTGCAATTATTACCAAAATTCTTTTAAAAATCAAGTCCTCACCAAAAAATCAAATATGATTGGCAATTTTTGGCGACAACTTTTATCTTGTTTTAAGCACGAAGCTGTGCGTCTTTTTCGGCTGCCGCTTTAATCATTTTCGCAACCAAAGGCTCGATGACTTCATCTGTCAGCGTGTTTTCCATATCCTGCAAAATGATTTTGACGGCAACGCTCTTCATGCCTTCAGGCACGCCCGTACCGCGGTAAACGTCAAACACGCTGATTTCTTGAACCAGCTTGTTCGCCGCCGCTTTCAGGGCATTTAACAAATCATCATGCGTTACAGCTTCAGGCATTACAAATGCCAAATCTCGGCGTGCAGGTTGGAATTTGGATACGGTCTGATAACGGGTTTTCTCACGACCCAATACCGCATCCATATCGATTTCAAACACCAGCGGCGCTTGTGGCAAATCATATTTTTGCAGCCATTTCGGATGCAACTCGCCGACAAAACCAACTACTTTGCCGTCTGAAACAATATTGGCGGCACGTCCAGGATGCAAGGCCGGATGTTCGGTCTTCACAAAGGATACTTCCTTGTTTTTCAAAAGGCTCTCAACATCGGCTTTCATATCGTAGAAATCTACGTTGCGTGTTTTCTCGCCCCATTGCTCGGGCAACACGGAGCCATACCACAAACCGCCGATACGTTCGTTTTGAACAAATTGATCAGCCGAATCTTTGCGGAACACGCGGGCAATTTCAAATACGCGTACACGGTTTTGCTTACGGTTCAAATTATTTTGCAAAACTTCCACCAAACCGCCGATAAGCGTAGAACGCATGACGGCATACTGCGCCGCCAACGGATTTTGCAGGCGGATAGGATGGGTATTGGCAGCAAAGTCTTGCTCCCATTGCTCATCCACAAACGCATAGCTGACCACTTCACGGTAACCGCGTGCTGCCATTTCGTTATAAACCGCAAAACGCGGGCGTTTGGTCTCAGGCAGAGCCAACATTTTCAGACGGCCTGAAGTATAGTCGTCAGGGATATTTTCATAACCGTAAACACGGCCGATTTCTTCAATCAGATCGGCTTCGATTTCGATATCGAAACGGAAGCTAGGAGAAGTGACACGGAAGCCTTCTGCGGTTTTCTCAGGCTGCAAACCCAGGTGTTGCAAGATAATTTCGACTTGCTCGGCAGGGATTTCAACGCCCAATACCGTTTTCAGACGGCCCAAACGCAATTCGACCTGTTTTGCCTCAGGCAACTTGCCTTGTGCCTCAACCATTTCACCGGCTGCACCACCGCAAATCTGCAACACTAATCCGGTAGCACGCTCAATGGCATCAGCTTGCAAGCGGTAATCCACACCGCGTTCAAAGCGGAAAGAAGAATCCGAACCAAAACCGTATTGACGGGATTTACCGGCAATAATCTCAGGAGCAAACCAAGCAGCTTCCAATACAATATTTTGCGTCTCATCAGAAACCGCACTTGCCTCTCCGCCCATCAGACCGGCCAAGCTCAACACACCTTTTTCATCAGCGACCACCAGTGTATTGTCAGCCAAAGTAACCGTCTTCTCATTCAGGCACGCCAAAGTCTCGCCATTTTGAGCACGGCGGACAATCAAACTACCCGACAGCTTATCGGCATCGAAAACATGCATCGGCTGACCGATTTCCAGCATGACATAGTTGCCGATGTCCACTAATGCGGAAATGCTGCGGATACCGCTGCGTTCCAAACGTTGTTTCATCCAATCTGGAGTAGGCGCCTTCGCATTGACATTTTCAATCACGCGGCTGATAAAACGGCCGCAGTCAGCCGGTGCATCAATACGGACAGCCTGTTTTTTCTCACTGCCGATAGAGGCCGTCTGAATTTCGACAGGCGTAAACGCAAATTGAGTCAACGCAGAAACCTCACGCGCAATACCCTTAACGCTCAAGCAGTCAGTGCGGTTAGGCGTAATTTTCAGCGTAAACAGCGTATCGTCCAAATCCAAGTATTCGCGGATATTGGTACCGACAGGCGCATCTTCGGGCAGAATATGCAGACCGTCTACACCATCATCAGGCAAACCCAGTTCATTGGTCGAGCACAGCATACCGTTTGATGGTACGCCGCGCATTTTAGTCGGCTTAATTTTGAAATTGCCCGGCAAAACGGCACCTGGCAACGAACACGGCACTTTAATGCCCGGCTTGACATTCGGCGCACCACAAACAATCTGAACCAACTCGCCCGTACCGGCATCAACTTGGGTAACGTTCAAACGGTCTGCATCAGGATGTTTCTCAACGGATTTTACTTCGGCAACAACCACGCCACTGAAAGCAGGGGCGGCAGTATCGATTTCTTCCACTTCCAAACCAGCCATGGTTAAAAGATGTTCCAGTTTATCGGCAGAAAGATCAGGATTGGCTTGGGTTTTCAGCCATGAATAGGAGAATTGCATATTTTTCCTAAAATAAAGTTTGAGTCGGCAATTAAATCAATATGATGTGAATCACATTGCACATTTTTCCATGAAGCAGTCTAAAAATTCTTCATTTACTGCCTTACTAGTTAGTTTGCGGCGCATACACAGGGAGTATAATTCCTCAACAGCAGAATAAGGAAAATATTGAGCATCCAAACTTTGGAACATCGGAACATTTGCTTCTTTAAAAACTTTATCCCTATCTTCATCAGGAGCAACGATAACCCAGCGCGTATTAGCATATGGTGGCAACAGGTCTTTCAACTGCTTCATCCGCGCAAGGCCGGAACGTACACCCGTACTATGTTCAACCTCCATCACCGCCGGCATCAGTTTTCCATTCCTGAACCAGATGCAATCAATATGCATTGCGGCCTGAACCGCGCCGTCAAACGAACTGATAAGTTTCTCGCATTCTATCTTTTGCACGATACCGTCCAAATCGGCAATTTTTTTATCCCCATAACTGATACCTTGGTCGTTTCTCGCAATCCACGTCCTGAAACCAAGCTGGAAACCTATTGCTGAAAGGGCAATCTGTATTTGCACGTGACGGCGTTTTACATCTATATCTATTTCTGAATGGGTCGAAGGAAGGGATAAAGCATCGTAAACCACATTGTTGGAGGGGATTTCCGAAATAACGACATCTGTCTCATATTCCTTCATTACGCCTTGTTCATGCGGCCTATCGGGAAGCCAAATAATGTGCTTGTGTCCTTCCACCACCTCGCTTTTATTTAGACCCGGTTGTATCCGCTGCAATTTGCACCAGTAAATTTCGGGTGTATGGGCAAGCAATGCCTCCAGTGCGGAACGAAAGTTATAACTTGCGCCAAACACCCTGTCCACATTAACAGGCTCCCCCGTGGATAACGCATCCGCCAACCGCCAAATTGCTTGTTTCGATATCGAAGTTTTCGTATTTCCCCTTTTAATCTTAATCGGACCTTCTGGTTTTTCAACATGGACAATTTGTATGGTATGCGTATTTGAGCTGTTCACATAGTTATAATTGACATTCTTTTTCAAGCTGTCAATCGCACTGACCAAATTAGCAGCCGTCAGTTTTTGTCCGCTCATAGTGATTCTCCAAATAAGATTTCAGTGTCATCGCAATCCCTTTTGCTGCCAAAAACGGTACACCGTTGCCTATAGTTTTGAACATATTGCTCAATGTCATGTTATCAGGCAGCTCAAACTCCTTCGGCAAAGACTGTATTGCCAATGCCTCCGCAGCGGAAATCCTTCTTGGCAGATAGGGATGAATGTGGACTTCGTTGTTTCCGTATGCGGCAGTCGGGGAATAACGCCATCGATGCAGACGTTTGTAGGATTTTTTCTTATCATCCCCTTCGCTGATTGTTTGAAATTTTTTCAAACCAGCCCTCGGTTGAAAATGCTTACCTGCATTCGGGTGCGTATCCACGCCGTTGCGATCGAACCAATATTGAACTGTCAGCTCAGGGTAAATGTTTTCAGGCTGACTAACAGCACTTCCTACATCTTCTGTCGTAGGCCAGTTTTTCCCCAATGCATCGGGGAATAAAATATGGGCATCCCAATCGAACTTCTGTAAAGTATCAACATGCTGATTCAAAAAACCTACTAAGATAATCCTTTCCCTATCTTGCGGTACGCCATATTCGATAGCGTTAATGAGTTTTTCTGTACACACATATCCAAAATTGGAAAGTTGCCGTTTCAGCGCATTAAAAAACTCCCTATGCTTGGCAGTCCTATAGAGTCCTTTCACATTCTCAAATATGAAAAAATCAGGCTGGTTTTTACAAATTAAATCCACATAACTTTGCGATAACTTCCCATTCTCACCATCCCTACCTTTATTTTTCCCTGCTACGGAAAAATCCGGACATGGGGGACCTCCGACAAATCCGACAATAACACCATCCTGCTTTTCCTTTTTAACCCAACTAGACAAATCTTTTGCTTTTTCCATATCAAGACATTCGTCGATACTACCTTCGAAATATCCATATTTAGGCTTTGGAATACCCATTTTGCTTCGAGAGTATTTATACGCTTCCAAAAACGGAGGATGGACTTCATTAACGAAGGCAATCTCAAATCCCGACAACTCAAAGCCCAAATCTAAAAAGCCTGAGCCAGAAAAAAAAGAAAAAATCAAAGTTTTTTTTCTTTCTTGTCGTCCGTCTATATCTAAGTTGTAGCTTTTATCCAGTAACTGAGACGAGGGGTTATTTTTTCCCTGCTTGTTGAGATTTTGACAATCTCTGTTTTTCGCAGATGACTTGTCTGACTGCTTCGGCACAGCTGCTTGTATCTTTAACGACATCGTTACTCCAAAAACGTAAAACCGTCCAGCCCTCGGCTTTCAGACGGCCTGTTACTTCCATATCCCGTCGGATGTTGCGTTCTATCTTGGCAATCCAAAATTCGCGGTTGCCCTTTATTTCCGCTTTTTTCTGTTCCCAATCCTTACCGTGCCAGAATTCTCCATCGACAAATATGGCAACTTTATATTTTTTAAACGAAAAATCAGGTTTCCCAAAAATGCTTCCGCTATTCTTCCGATACCTGAGCCCCAAAGCCCACATTGCCTTCGCCAACACAAGTTCGGGTTTCGTCCCTGTACTTTTGTTGGACTGCATGCATTTTTTACGCTGCTCCGGGGTTAATTTATCCATTGGGTTTATTTGAAATTTATTTAAACTGCTTCAAAAAGTTCAAATCATTATCGAAGAACAAGCGCAGGTCATTAACGTTGTAACGCAACATGGCAAAGCGGTCGAGACCGATACCGAAAGCGAAACCGGTATATTTCTCAGGGTCGATATTGACGTTTTTCAATACGTTAGGATGTACCATACCGCAGCCGCCGACTTCCAACCATTTACCGTTTTCGCCCATGATGTCGATTTCGGCAGAAGGCTCGGTGAACGGGAAGAAAGACGGACGGAAACGTACTTGCAGGTCATCGCGTTCAAAGAAGCGACGGATAAAGTCAGTAAACACTGCTTTCAAATCGGCAAAAGTGACACCCTCCTCCACCCACAAACCTTCGGCCTGATGGAACATAGGCGAGTGAGTGGCATCACTGTCCACACGGTAAACGCGGCCGGGAGCAATAATGCGGATAGGCGGCTCTTTTTTGTCGAGCATATAGCGGATTTGAATAGGCGAAGTGTGTGTACGCAAAACGTCGCCATTTTCAACATAGAAGGTATCTTGCATCGCACGCGCAGGGTGATTTGCAGGAATATTCAAGGCTTGGAAATTGTGGAAATCGTCTTCGATTTCAGGGCCGTCCGCCACTTCGAAACCCATACCGTGAAACAGCTCAACCACACGTTGCAAAGTCAAAGTCACTGGATGCAAACCGCCATACTCTTGTGCACGACCCGGCAAAGTAATATCCAAGGCTTCAGCAGCCAATTGAGCTTGCAGCTTGGCTTCATTCAGGGCATCGCGTTTGGCATTAAAGGCCGTCTGAAACTGATTTTTGCATTCGTTGATGTGCGCGCCTATGGTTTTACGCTCTTCAGGAGACATTTGACCCAAAGTTTTCAAAAGTCCGGTCAATTCGCCGGTTTTACCAAGATAGCGTGCTTTAATTTGTTCTAAGGCATTGAAGTCTTGCGCGGCTTCAATAGCGGCAATACCTTCTGCAACGATACGGTTTACATTTTCCATAGTAGTTTATCGTCTGTTTGTTGATGGCAGGCCGTCTGAAACAACAAAGCCGTCTGTTGGGTTTGATTGCAAACCTGTTCAGACGGCCTTTTGTATTAGTGCGGCCAATCCGTTTGATAAGAGGGGTCTATTTTATCGCAAATCAGTATAAAAAAATAGAGTTTAAAGAAAGAAAATCAACTACATAGAGTTTCTTCTGAAAAAGAAAAAAGGAAGCATAAGCTTCCTTTTTAAATAATCTTATCGAATTAAGCAGCCAAAGCAGCTTTAGCTTTTTCAACCAATTGTGCAAATGCAGCTTTGTCGAATACAGCCAAATCAGCCAATACTTTGCGGTCGATTTCGATAGCAGCGCGTTTCAGGCCGTTCATGAATTTGCTGTAAGACAGACCATTCTCACGGGCACCTGCGTTGATACGAACGATCCACAGTTGACGGAATTGACGTTTGCGTTGGCGACGGTCACGGTATGCATATTGACCGGCTTTCATTACCGCTTGCTTGGCAACACGGTAAACGTTTTTACGACGACCGCGGTAGCCTTTGGCTAACGCGAAGACTTTTTGGTGACGAGCACGAGCGGTAACACCGCGTTTTACGCGTGGCATATTCTAAACTCCTTAAGCGTAGGGCAACATTTTAGCAACAGAAGCCAAATCGCGTGAATCCACCATAGCGGTGCCGCGCAATTGACGTTTAGTTTTAGTGGTTTTTTTGGTCAGGATGTGACTTTTGAACGCATGACCGCGTTTTACACCACCGTTACCCAGTACTTTAAAGCGTTTTTTCGCGCTAGACTTGGTTTTCATTTTAGGCATTGGAAAACTCCATTCGTTATTAGATAAGGTATAAGGGGGTTTTGAAATAAATTTCAAACGCTTGAAACCCAAAATACCACGGTTTTTGCCGCTAATTAAACCTTATTTCGAGCGGCAATCGAAATAAGCCTTGGATTATAGCTTTATTTTTTCTTAGGCGCAATCATCATCACCATTTGGCGGCCTTCCATTTTAGGGAAGGACTCGATTTGCGCTACTTCTGCCAAATCTTCTTTTACGCGCTCAAGCAGTTGGGCACCCAGTTGTTGGTGGGCCATTTCACGACCGCGGAAACGCAATGTTACTTTGACTTTGTCACCATCGGCAAGGAAGCGGTTGATGTTGCGCATCTTGATTTGATAGTCGCCTTCATCTGTACCCGGACGGAATTTAATTTCCTTAATTTGTACCTGCTTTTGGTTTTTCTTGGCTTCGTCGCGCTTCTTGGCTTGTTGGTATTTGTATTTACCGTAATCCATCAGTTTGCATACGGGCGGTTTGGCAGTCGGGGAAATTTCTACCAAATCGACATCTTGCTCTTCGGCCATAGCCAGAGCCTCACGAACTGAAACGACACCAAGCTGATCGCCTGACTCACTGATTAATCGCACTTCTTTGGCGGTAATTTCACCATTGATTCGTGCTTCGCGTTCTTGAGCGATGATGAATACTCCTATAAAAATTAATGATTGACGAGGGCATCAGTGATTTCTTGCTGTAATTGTGCAATGAAATCATCTACATTCAAAGAACCCAAGTCTTCTGCTTTGCGGCGTACCGCAACTTTGTTTTCTTGTTTCTCTTTATCGCCGACAACGATTTGGTAAGGGAAACGGTATTGGCTGTTGTCGCGGATTTTGTAACCGATTTTTTCATTACGCAAATCCAATTCGACACGGAAGCCTGCCGCCTGCAACTTGGCAGCCACTTCGCGACAATAATCTGCCTGGTTTTCAGTGATATTCATAATCACCATTTGAACCGGCGCAAGCCACAATGGGAATGAGCCTGCATGGTTTTCAATCAGAATACCGATGAAGCGCTCCAACGAACCCAAAATAGCACGGTGCAACATTACAGGACGCGCGCGGTCGTTGTTTTCGGTTACATATTCTGCATTCAAACGCTCCGGCAATACGAAGTCCAACTGCAAGGTACCGCACTGCCAAGAACGACCCAAAGCATCTTTGACATGGTACTCAATCTTAGGACCATAGAATGCGCCTTCGCCAGGCAATTCTTCCCACTCTACACCGCAAGCGGTCAATGCATCACGCAGGCCTTGTTCGGCTTTATCCCAAACTTCGTCAGAACCTGCACGTTGTTCAGGGCGGAGGGACAACTTCACGGCAACATCATGGAAGCCGAATTGTTTGTAAATGCGAACCAGCAACTCATTGAATGCGCGTGCTTCATCAACGATTTGGTCTTCGGTACAGAAGATATGCGCATCATCTTGCACAAAACCGCGAACACGCATCAGACCATGCAACGCACCGCTTGGTTCATTGCGGTGGCAAGAACCGAACTCGGCCAAACGCATTGGTAAATCGCGATATGAACGCAAGCCGTTATTAAAAATTTGTACATGACCCGGACAGTTCATCGGTTTAACCGCGTATTCGCGTTTTTCGGAACTGGTCACGAACATATTGTCTTTATAGTTTTCCCAGTGGCCGGATTTTTCCCAGAAGGTTTTATCCATAATCTGAGGCGTTTTCACCTCTTTATAACCGGCAGCATTCAGCTCTTTGCGCATGTGCTGCTCAATCACTTGCCACAAAGCCCAGCCTTTAGGATGCCAGAACACCATGCCCGGCGCCTCATCTTGCAGGTGGAACAAATCCAATTGTTTACCCAGCTTACGGTGGTCGCGTTTTTCCGCTTCCTCGATGCGTTGGATATATGCTTTTAATTCGTCTTTACTTGCCCAGGCTGTACCGTAAATACGTTGCAGCATTTCATTGTTGCTGTCGCCGCGCCAGTATGCGCCTGCCAGTTTGGTCAGCTTGAAGTTTTTCAAGAAACGGGTATTGGGAACATGAGGACCGCGGCACATATCGACGTATTCTTGATGATGATACATACCCATTGCTTCCACTTCAGGCATGTCTTCAATCAGACGCAATTTGTACTCTTCGCCGCGATCTTGGAAAATTTTGATGGTTTCTGCACGGGGCGTCATCACTTTAACGACGTCATAGTCTTGTGCAATCAATTCTTTCATGCGCGCTTCGATGGCGGCTACATCATCAGGCGTAAATGGTTTTTCAGTTGCAATATCGTAATAGAACCCGTCTTCAATGACCGGGCCGATAACCATTTTGGCATCAGGGTAGAGCTGCTTGACCGCATGACCGACCAAGTGCGCACAGGAGTGGCGGATAATTTCCACACCTTCTTTGTCTTTAGGCGTAATGATTTGAACGTGGGCATCTTCGGTAATCGGATCGCAAGCATCCACCAATTTACCGTTAACCTTGCC
The DNA here is from genome assembly GCF_001836705.1 of Neisseria sp. HMSC061B04. Classification (NCBI taxonomy): domain Bacteria; kingdom Pseudomonadati; phylum Pseudomonadota; class Betaproteobacteria; order Neisseriales; family Neisseriaceae; genus Neisseria; species Neisseria sp. HMSC061B04. The sequence continues at coordinate 361 of NZ_KV830224.1, read as the reverse complement.
CGCTACCGTTGCCTTTGCCAAACCTGCACCGATAGACGCTGCAATTTGCGCCACGGTAACGGGTGATTCATATTGGCGGACCGAACCGTCCGGCAAGGTAATGTTCAACATCAGAAAGCTCCAAAACATTAAAAAATAACGGCATAAAGCCGTTATGGAAATTTGGTAGGCACAATTGGACTCGAACCAACGACCCCCACCATGTCAAGGTGGTGCTCTAACCAACTGAGCTATGTGCCTTCATCTAAGTCGCTTATTGTAACGAAGCGTGTTCCCTTTTGCAAGCATCTGTAAATACTTTTCAGACGGCCTGGATATTTTTGTTTGATTTAGGGGCTGACGTAGATTAGCAGTTATGCTA
>NZ_KV830223.1:7875-12448 GCF_001836705.1 Neisseria sp. HMSC061B04 | reverse complement strand
TTTTTAGTATAAAATCAATAGGTTTTAAGAGAAATTTGGCAGCTTAATCTTGCCGTAACTCTACCACTTAATTATTGGTTAGTGGAATAGGGTAGAGAGCAGGGAGCCTTAGTACGATACCAAGTATCTTCAACTCACAGACTGTCACTCTATCACTGATAGCAGGCTGGAATAGGACGGACAAAGATTTTGAATTGCCCAAATTCAACCGTTCAGACGGCCTTCTTCCCGTTAATCCTTCCCCCTTTACCAGTGGCATTATCACAGATACCATATCAAATTCGTTGTCATGATTTATTTGATTGCTTATACACCTATTTTATCTGTTAAAGATGAAGTATATTCGTTGAACCTTTTTATTTCGGTCGAGTACGTCGTAGGCAAAGCGGTAGCGCGCACCGTTTTCGTTGGTGATTGCTGACCGACTATTTTTCCAGGCATACCTCTGTCAGTATTTTTTGGATAAAAATTATAGGGAAGGTCGTCTGAGAATTGATTTCAGACGACCTTGATGTTTGGTTGGGTCTCGACCCAACCTACGCTTGCTGCTTTTGAACTGTTTTGTTGCATTGAAAAGCAGCCTGCACTTTTTCAGGTAGCCTGAAGGGAGTGCGTGGGCAGCACATACCCACCCCTTGCAGGCTAGGGCTTGCTCAGTTGGATAGAGTATCTGGCTACGAACCAGAGGGTCGGGCGTTCGAATCGCTCCGGGTGCGCCACAGAAAATCTCCGCGCCCATCGTCTAGCGGTTAGGACATCGCCCTTTCACGGCGGTAACCGGGGTTCGATTCCCCGTGGGCGTGCCAGTTACTTTAAAATAAGCCATCACTAAAGAATAGTGATGGCTTATTTTTTCATGTTTAGTGGCGACGTTTCTCGTTGAGCAAGGCTATGAAAATGTGTTTAGCCTAATTGGTGGGTTTGATGGTTGGGAGTAGACAGGTTTACCAATAGAAACGGCTTATTAATATTTTTCGTTGATTTAAAATGCTGTTAATCTGATGCCTATTTTCTAATAGGGGAATTCAGTAGACATAAAACCGGCTTAAATAAATAAAAAGTGCGATGAAATCTGATTTCACTGCACTTTTCTTGATTTAGGCTTATTCTCCTACTTTCTTTAACAACTCATCCGCCGCTAAAATCCCAAGATTATTTGACGCAAGCGGGCTGTCGCCGGTTAGTACATTACGATCTTTGTTCACTTGACCGGTAATGCCTTCATTTAACACTTTCACGCCTAACGCTTCTAAACGTTCTGCCAATAACCATTGTAATTTGCCTGGAATGTAGCCGATATCCACGTTTGCGCCTTCGTCTAACGCATCTGGGAATACGCAAATCTCATAACCTTTGAATGGGAAATCTTCAGTTCTTTCGCCTACGCTTGCTGCTAAGAATGCCGCAGGACCGTGACATAAGCTGATGATATATTTATCATTTGCAAATGCCCAATTTAACACCGCCTTCATATCGGTGCTGAACGGTAAGCCGTGCAATGCTGCGTGACCACCTGGGATTAACACGCCTAAGTATGGTGAATCTTCCGCGGTGACTTCCGCCAAAATATCCGCTAATTTGTGTGGATTTTTGAATTTCGGCAAGTAGGTTTCGTATAAGCCCATTACCGCTTCATCTTCGGTTGGCATAGCCCACATTTCAAATTTTACTGAGTTACCTGAAAGGGTTGCTACTTCAATTTCAAAACCAGCGTGGTGAATGTGTAACATTGGCAACATTGTTTCCACAGGGTGGTTACCTGTCGAGAATAATTTGCCATTTTTCATTTCAAGATAACGCTCGTCTGATGCGACCATTAAAATTTTGTGTTTGCCGCCTGTGTAAGGTTTGTTGAATTTAAAACCGTCGAAATCCGTTTTTTTCGCCACATATTGGCTTAATGAGTATGTTGAAGGGAAAAACGCATTATGTTCTGCACGGTCTGCCACAGGACTTTTGAGATCTGCCATTTTGTTCTCCTAATGTTAAAAGAAAATTTAAAACAGGTTACTTGTCTTAACGATGTGAAGTATAAGCCTAGTTTTTTGAAATGAAAATCAATAAAATGAGAATAGACTATTCTTAAAAAAGGAATAATGATGAATAAATTAGAGGCTCTTCGCTATTTTTGCTCTGCAGCGGAAACCTTAAATTTTCGCGAAACGGCTCAGCGGCTTGCCGTTTCACCTCAAGTGGTAACAAGAATGATCGCCGATCTTGAGGCTTTATTAGGTGAAAGTATGTTTAAACGTAACACACGAAATATCAAGCTAACAGAGTTTGGCGAACAATTTTTGCCGAAAGCCATACAATATTTGGCGGAAGGTGAACGGCTATTTTCCATAAACAATGTGAAAGATAAAGCAATGCAAGGCGTCGTGAGAATTACTTTGCCTCCGATGCCTTATAACGATGAAATTTTGTTTGAATTATTAACTGCACTTGAGCCTTACCCGGATATTGCGATTGACTGGAGGGTGGGCATTGATAAGCTCAAAAGTGTGGATGACCAGATCGATATTGGCTTGCGAATTTGTCAAGAACCCGAGCTGGATTGGGGGGCGCAGCATATTTGCACTTTTTCGGAAAAAATTGTCGCTTCGCCAACTTTGCTCAAGCGATTAGATTTTCCTAAAGATCTGCAAGATTTAGCTCAAAATTATCCGCTGAGTGGTTTGATTGACCCTAAGCTTAAACGTATTTGGCAGTGGCAAATCAATGCTGAACAACGCTTTATGCCAAACCGCGCGATTTTTTTTGCCTCAGATGTGCAAAGCGAACTGCAATCAGCATTGGCTGGACGCACTTGCTCTTATATTATCAACAGTGTTTGTGATCCCTATTTAGAAAACGGTCAATTGGTGGAGCTCTTCCCTGAAATTGAAAAGCAAAAATGGCAGCTTTATTTGTATCGACCATATCAAACGATTGTTGCCGAGCGGGTGATATGGGTATATAACAAACTAAAAGAGATCTTGTTAGCGAAAATGGTTAAGGCATAAAAACATGGCGAGATAATCTCGCCATGTTTTTTCACAATAGCTTATCCACAATCGCTTTCAACATCGTGTAAGATTGGGCTTGCTTTTGTTCATCAAAAATATAGCTCACCGCCATAATTTCATCAAAATGTACCCGTTCACGTAATTGCTTGAGTTGAAAATCCACGCTTTCAGGACTACCGATAAGCGAACAAGCAGTCATTTGTTCTACAACGGCTCGCTCTTGGTTGTAAATCGGGATTTCCTCGAAATCGACTGGACCAAAGTGCGGTTTCTTTTGGGCATGCATTTGGGCTTTCCAAACATCTTCCTCTGATGCCAAAGGTGGTTGTAAATTTTGTTGCGCGTTAGTCACCACGTTTAAGAAAAATAGTGTTTGTGTTGTCGCTAATTGTTTCGCTTCTTTATCGGTTTCAGCGACAATCGCGTTCACCCCTAAGATGACATAAGGCTCAGCAAGATAGGTAGAGGGTTTGAAGTTTTTGCGATAAATATCTACCGCCATTTCCATCATGCGTGGCGCAAAGTGTGAAGCAAAGGCGTAAGGCAAGCCAAGCTCTGCCGCAAGATACGCACTTTCGGTGCTAGATCCTAAAATGTAAAATGGTATATTCAAGCCCGCAGAAGGATAAGCTGATACAGGGTTACAGTCTTTAAAGTAACCGCGAAGTTCTGCAATTTCCGCAGGGAAGTCCAGACTATTTCGTCCACGACGAAGTGCTGCAGCCGTTTGCATATCCGTTCCTGGTGCACGGCCTAAACCGAGTTCAACACGGTTTGGATAAAGCGTCTCCAGTGTGCCATATTGCTCAGCTACTACATACGGCGAATGATTCGGTAACATCACACCACCTGACCCCACACGCAAAGTTTTCGTATTGGCTAGCGTATGTTGAATTAAAAGTGCGGTCGCTGAACTCACCAAATTTTTCATATTATGATGCTCAGCAATCCAATAGCGTTCAATGCCAATGTTCTCTGCATGTTTTGCAAGATTCACCATCGAATCGACCGCTTGCAAATAAGTTTGCCCTTCACGAACGGGGGCAAGATTGAGAATAGAAAGTTTCATGGTGTTTCTCCTTATTGATTGAGCAAAGTGAAATCCAACATCACTTTCCCAATATGCAAGCCTTTGTCCATTTCTATATGGGCTTTTGCTACGTCTTTAAAATCAAATACTTGATGAATAATCGGTTTGCCGATTTCACCGTTGCCGAGTTTTTCCCAGAGCTCGTTGCGTAAGGATTGCATGATTTCTGCCTTTACTAATTTGGTGCGACTGCGCATTGTTGAGCCGGTGATTATGAATATTGATATCTATTGGCTGAATCATACTTTATTTTAAGATAAAAAAAAGCTTAGTGAGAAAAAAGAGAATATTGAGATGAGGGAACGTGAATTAGTTTAGTAGGTTTAAATAAACGAGCAACAGATATCTTAATGAACAAATGCTAGCATTATGAATTTAACATAATATAAATTATTTTCCTTTTTCCTATTCTTCTACAAATTCCGCTTCTTGTTCCTATATGTTAAATGAGAATTAATGATACTCTAGAGAGTATGCT
>NZ_KV830223.1:7347-7775 GCF_001836705.1 Neisseria sp. HMSC061B04 | reverse complement strand
GTATAAAATCAATAGGTTTTAAGAGAAATTTGGCTGTAACTCTACCACTTAATTATTGAGTAGTAGAGTAGGGAACTTATTACGATACCAAGTACCTTCAACTCATAGCATGAGACCTTTGCAAAAAAGCCCTTCCCCCGACAGCCGAAACCCAAACACAGGTTTTCGGCTGTTTTCGTTTCAAATATCCACTGATTCTACCCAAATACCCCCTTAATCCCCCTTGGATACCTGATAATCAGGCATCCGAGCCGCCTTTTAGGCAGCAACAGGCGCACTTAGCCTATTGGCAGCTTTCATTGGTTTGCGCTTCCGTCAGCGGACGGTTGCGGTGGGCTTTGCGCATAATGCCGTCCTGTAACCGATGTTCTTCCAGATGTTGCCGGTTTTCCGCACTGTCGTAGCCTTTGTCGGCATAGACGGTCGTA
>NZ_KV830223.1:0-7247 GCF_001836705.1 Neisseria sp. HMSC061B04 | reverse complement strand
TCGTAGCCTTTGTCGGCATAGACGGTCGTACCTTAGGTTAGGCCTTCCAGTAAAGGCGACAGATGGTTGCACCCATGCGCATTAGCGGGGGTAATGTGCAGTTTCTCGATATAGCCTTCCGCATCGGTACGGGTATGTTGCTTGTAACCGAGTCTGTAGAGGCCGTTTTTCTTTGTCCAACGGGCATCTTTATCTTTACTCGGTGTGGTTTGGCCGCTGACTTGTCCTTCTTCATCGACTTCTATGGCTTGACGCTGTTTGCTGCCGGCGGTTTGAATAATGGTGGCGTCAATGACGGCGGCGGATGCTTTCTCTACTTTTAGGCCTTTTTCGGTCAGTTGGCGGTTAATCAGTTTTAGCAATTCGGACAGGGTGTTGTCTTGCGCCAGCCAGTTGCGGTAGCGGCATAAGGTGCTGTAATCGGGGATGCTCAGTTCGTCAAAACGGCAAAACAGGTTGAAATCGATGCGGGTGATGAGGCTGTGTTCGAGTTCGGGATCGGAGAGGCTGTGCCATTGTCCGTAGAAGCGCAAGAGCGACGCGAACGAATGAAAAAACAGTTCGCCGACTAAAATATAGATGTAGAAACCTTAAAAGGCCGTCTGAAATACTATTTGCACTCATTCCCGATTTGCCGCAACGGATGTTATCGGGCGGATTGGCAAAAGCGGAATTGCCCGCCGTCCGCACAGGCTTGGGATTCATCGATCGCAAGCTCGGCGGCTTTCTCGAACTGGGCTGGTATGCTTATCAAATGAAGCTCATCGGCACAGGCAACACCCCGCAGCCGAAACGCTCCGCGTGGGCGGAACTGTTCCGCCTGCTGAAAAACATCCGCCAACACCGCCTGCGTTCCGAACGGGCGTAAAAAGTGCGGTGGAATTTTTGCAATTTTTCGCTTAAATTCCATCGCTTGCAGCTACAAAAGCGGTCTATTTTACGAATTTTTCTTTATATTCCCCAACAGTAATCTGCGCCCTTCAAATTCCTTGCCGGCAATTTCCAAAGCGAAGCGTTCTTTGTCGGCGTCGCGTACTTTGTCGTGTACAGCACGTAATTCCTGCACGCTAGCACCCAATGCCTTGACGATTTCATCGCCCATTTTCATGGAAGAATAGAAGGTTTCGCGCACTACGAAATCCGCTTCCGCTTTCACTAGGGCCAGCGCATTGCGTCTGTCCCAGGCGCGCACGAACACCTTGGCGTTCGGGTTGATATGATGAATATTTTCCACAATTCTGACCGCACTTTCTCCGTTGTCCACGCATACTGCTACGATGTCGGTGTGTTCTACGCCGCAGGCATGCAGCACGTCGGCGCGGGTGGCTTCGCCGTAATAGACTTTGAAACCGTATTCGCGTGCGACGTTGATGGTGTCGGGATCGTTGTCCAGAATGGAAATGGTGGCACCGTAGGCTAGCGGCATTTGGCTGACCACCTGCCCCATGCGCCCGAATCCGATAATCAGCACGTTGCCGTTGAGTTCGCCCGCATGTTCTTCCACATCGTCCACTGACGCAGCTGCGCGGGGTTCTTTGAAATAACGGTCGAACAGCATAACGCTGAAGGGTGTCATAATCATGGAGAGCACCACGATTGCCGTCATATTCGCTAGCACTTCCGCATTAATCGCCCGTTGTACGGCAGCGGAGGCGAGTAATACGAAGGCGAATTCACCGCCCTGCGACATCAGTACGGCGCGGTGTATCGCGGTGTGATGGCTTGCTTTGGTAAAACGCGCCACTCCATAAATGGCAAGGCATTTCAAGATAATCATCAGTACAGTGGCGGAAAGAATTACCTTCCAGTTATTGAACACCGTTGCCACATCCAGCGACATCCCGACAGCTAAGAAAAACAGCCCGAGCAAAAGGCCTCGGAACGGTTCGATATCCGCTTCAAGCTGATGACGGAAGTCGGATTCCGACAGCAGCACTCCCGCCAGAAACGCACCCATCGCCATAGACAGACCGCCCAGCTCCATTAAATAAGCCGCACCGAGTACCACCAGCAGCGCGGCGGCAGTCATCACCTCGCGTGCTTTGGATTTTGCCAGAATTTTAAACAGCGGATTGAGCAGCCAAATACCTGTCGCAATCAACGCTGCCAAAGAAAGCGCGGCAACACCGATTTTCTGCCATAGCGGTACGGCATCGGCAACGGCATTGGGATTATCGGGTGCTAGAAATGCTACAATCGCCAGCATGGGCACAATCAGCAAATCTTCAAACAGCAAAATGGAGACAATGCGCTGACCTTGCGGTGTGCTGATTTCATGACGTTCGTCCATAATCTGCATGACCATTGCGGTGGAGGTGAGTGTAAAACCTACCGCCGAAATAAACGACATCACTAAAGAAAAACCGTAAGCCAGCCCGATTTGGGTAAGGAACAGACTGGAAAACGTCACCTGCAGGGTACCCAAGCCGAAAATCTGATTACGCAATTTCCATAAATGCGACGGCTTCATTTCCAGCCCGATCAAAAACAGAAACATCACCACGCCGAATTCCGCAATATGCAAAATAGCGTGGGAATCGGTAACGAGCTTTAATCCGAAGGGTCCGATAACCAGCCCCGCAGCCAAATAACCCAGAATCGAGCCTAGACCTAAACGTTTAAATAACGGCACGGCAACTACCGCCGCCCCCAATAACACCACCACGTGCAATAAATCGCCGTTAGCTGCTTCTACCGCCATAATTCCTGCCTTTGTTAATTCATAAAAATTTTTGTATTATAAAGGAAAATCGCCGTAACACAAAAAAGTCGTCATTTGACGGCTTCCTCTAAGAAAAGTGCGGTCGGTTTTTGTTAAATTATTGCACTTTGCCGTCGATTTCGATCGGGGTATATTCCACCGGCACCCAAGTATAGCTGCCGTTGCTTTCGGCACGGACGTGGCCTAAGCCCGGGAACGGCAAATGGGCGCCCGCAACCCAGATTTTTCGCGCGGCAACGTCTTTCAACGCCGCTTCGCGACTGGCACGCGCTTGATCCTGATTCATATCTAATTCTACCGCGATATTCGGATCCGCCATTTGCTGTGCGTGATTGTGCATTAAATCACCCCAAATCAGCATGGTTTGTCCGTTTGACGTGAATTCGATACCGTTATGCCCCGGCGTATGACCAGGACTCGGTTTGGATACCATACCCGGAATCACTTCTTCGCCGGTTTTGTAGAATTTCACCCGATCGGCTTTAACATAAGGCGCTACGGCGTCGCGTGCCAGCTGTGCAAAGCCGCGTAGGGTTTCAGACGGCATTTCAGGCAGCCTGAAAACCTAAAAAGTTCCCTCCTCCATTTATAAAGGAGGACTAGGGGGCGTTCAGACGGCGTTTCAGGTTGCCTGAAACCCCCAAATCTCACACCGCAAAATGCGGCATCACGTTTTCGGCGAAATCCTGAATGGTTTCCAGCGCGCCGCGCCGTGTAGGTTTTAAGTTCACGGTAATGTGTGCCACGCCATCGGCCTGCTGTTTCTGCCAAAACTCGACGATGCTTTTGGCGCCGCCGCGCAGGTAGATGTTGTTGTAGAACTTGGCGGGGGCGTTCGGGTCTTCCAAGAGTTCGACGAAATTCGCTACGCCAAAGGGTTTCCAGGTTTCGCCGTCGCCCAATTCTTTGAGCGTGTTGACGATGTCGCCCAGTTTTTCGGGAGCGATGCCGTACCAAATCCATGCGTCGCTTTCTCGGGCAATCCATTCCAGCTCTTGGCGGGCGCGGCCAATAGCGAGCATCGGCAAACCGTGTGCGGGTTTGGGCACCAAGTCCAAATTGCCGCTGAATCTGCCGTAGTGTTCGCTATTGAACGCGGGGAATTTTTCCTGCGTCAGGCGGCGGATGATTTGCCACGCTTCGCGGTAGCGTTCGGCGCGGTTGTTGAAATCGGAAGCAAAGGCGGGGTATTCGGTGGGGCGGTCGCCGCTGGCCAAGCCGAGCAGGAAGCGGCCGCCGCTGATTTGTTCCACCGACGCGGCTTCTTTGGCGGTGAGCACCGGTTCGCGCAGCGGCGACACATAGCCCGCCGAGCCGAGCGCAACGTTTTGGGTGAGCGCGGCGAGATAACCCAGCGTTACCGACGGGTCGTAAATCTGCGCGACATCGCCAAAACTCGGGTCGTAAAACGGCACATCGCGCACCCACAGCGTGGCAATGCCGCTTTGGTCGGCGGCTTTTATCACGGTGGCGAAGTCGTCCATTTCGGGCACGGGGCTGTCGGGATAGCCTTTGAAGGGCGCAATCAGTCCCAATGTGAGTTTGCCCGGTTGGAAAGTGCGGGCGAAACCGCGATGGTTTTGCAGGCGTTCGGGTAATTTCAGCGCAGTCATTGTTTTGCTCCTTGTGATGAGTTTTTGCACGTGATGAAGTATATTTGTTTTATTCGGGAATGTGCTTCCCTAATCTCGGGCAAGAAAATACCAAATGTAGGTCGGGCATTGATGCCCGACATTTTTAAATTTACCTGTATTTGTCGGGCATAAATGCCCGATCTGCGCAAGAAAAATTTATGGAACTCAACAATCTCAACGATATGACCGCCTTTGTCGCCAGCGTAAAAAGCGGCTCGTTTACCGCCGCCAAACAACTCGGGCTCACGCGTTCCACCATCGGTAAACGCATCGCCCGCCTTGAAGCGCGGTTGAACGTGCGCCTTTTGCAGCGCAATACGCGCAACCTTGCGCCCACCGACGAAGGGCGGCTGTTTTACGAGCGCTGCACCGCCGTGTTGGAAGAGCTGGAAAACGCCGAGCAATGCCTCGCCCAACGCAGCATCGAGCCGCAAGGCCGTCTGAAAATCAGCGCGCCGCTGGTGTTGGGCAAAACCATCTTGCCGCCGCTGTTGGCGGATTTTCTCCACCGCTATCCGCAAACCAGCATCGAACTCTCGCTCACCGACGACTACGCCGACCTGATTTCAGACGGCTACGATCTCGCCCTGCGCAACGGCAATCCGCCCCAATGCGACAGCCTGATCGCCCGCACCGTCGGCAGCCAGCAAATGCTCACCTGTGCCGCCCCCGGCTACCTCGTTCAACACGGCACGCCGCAAAGCCCCGACGATTTGGCACGCCACCAATGCCTGCATTTCCTACACGGCGGCCGCGTCAGCCGCTGGCGTTTTCAACAAAAAGGCAAAGAAACCGCCTTTCAGGGCTGCGGACGCTTCAGCGCCGACAACGGCGAAGCCCTGCTGGAACTCGCGCTGTCCGCATTCGGCATCGTGCAACTGCCGCATTATCTGGTGCAAACCGCCCTCGATTCAGGCAGCCTGAAAAGCGTTTTATCCGATTTCCAACCCAAACCCGTGCCCGTGATGGCGGTGTACCCCAGCCGCAAACAGCTCTCGCCCAAAGTGCGGGCGTTGGTGGATATGATGGGGGAAGCGTGGGGGAAGGCCGTCTGAGATGCCGCCGGCCATTCCAAAAAAGCTGCCTGAAAAACAAAAAAGGCCGTCTGAAAACCTAATTCCGGGTTTCAGACGGCCTGAGACCTTTGCAAAATCCCCCAAAATCCCCTAAATGTCTTGGTGGGATTTTGGGGGATTTTGCAAAGGTCTCATGTAAAAATAAATCGATAAGGTCTATAATTGGCGCGCAATCCATCATTTCACAGAGACAAATTATGCACACACAAAATCTTATTATCGGCTTTGGCAAAGCGGGCAAAACGCTGGCGGCAGATTTGGCGAAACACGGGCAGCAGGTCGTGCTGGTGGAACAGTCGGCGCAGATGTACGGCGGCACTTGCATCAACATCGGCTGTATTCCCAGCAAAAAACTGATTGTCGAGAGCGAGCAGCGCGGGCATAACGCCGACAAAGCGGCAGTGTTTGCGGCGGCGATGAACGCGAAAAACACCCTGATTCCGAAATTGCGCGCCGCCAATTTCGCCAAACTGGACAATCTGGACGGCGTAACCGTGCTCAACGCGCGCGCCGAGTTTCTCGACGATCGCACGGTCAAACTGACTGACCCAGACGGCGGCGAGCAAACCCTTACCGCCGAACGCATTTTCATCAACACCGGTGCCACCCCGCGCCGCCTGGGTGTGGCGGGCGAAGACAGCCCGCGCGTACTGGACAGCACCGGTGTGCTCGCGCTGAACGAACGCCCGCGCCGCCTCGTCATCATCGGCGGCGGCTACATCGGCTTGGAATTTGCCTTTATGTTCCACGCTTTCGGCAGCGAAATCACCATTCTCGACGGCGGCGACCGCTTCCTGCCGCGTGAAGATCGCGACATCGCCGAAGAAATGCTGCGCGTATTAAACAGCAAAGGCATCAAGGTGTTGCAAGGCGTGAAAATTGAAGCGTTCCGCGACAATACGGCGGACACCAGCGTCATCACCTCGCAAGGCGAATTTACCGCCGACGCGGTGCTGGTGGGCGTAGGCCGCGTGCCGAACACGCAAGGATTGGGCTTGGCAAACGCGGGTATCGAAACCGACCCGCGCGGCTTCATCCTCGTTGACGACCATCTGCGCGTGCAAGGCAAAAACCACATCTGGGCGATGGGCGACGTGGCGGGCAGCCCGATGTTCACCTACATCTCGCTCGACGACTACCGCATCGTACGCGAACAGCTTTTCGGCGACGGCAAACGCAACCGCGCCGACCGCACCCCGTTCCCGACCGCCACCTTTACCGAGCCGCCGCTCGCCCATATCGGCTTAACCGAAACCGCCGCGCAGCAATCGGGGCGCGAGGTGAAAGTGTTGAAACTGAAAGCCGACGCGATTCCGAAAGCCAAAATCCTCAACCAAACCGACGGCCTGCTCAAAGCCGTGGTGGACGCGCACAGCGGCGAAATTCTCGGCGTAACCCTGTTCTGCGCCGAAGCGCACGAGATCATCAACCTGTTCAAAATGGCGATCGATCACCGCATCCCCGCCACCTACATCAAAAACCAAATCTTCACCCACCCGACCATCGCCGAAGGGCTGAACGATTTGTTCGCGGGCTGCTAAAAAACTGGTTGTAAAACGACCGCACTTGATACGGAAATGCCGTCTGAAAGCGATTTCAGAATCGGTGCGGGTATGTTGTTTGTAACCGAGTCTGTATAAACCGTTTTTCTTTGTCCAACGGGCATCTTTGTCTTTGCTCGGTGTGGTTTGGCCGCTGACTTGTCCTTCCTCATCGACTTCTATGGCTTGACGCTGTTTACTGCCGGCGGTCTGAATAATGGTGGCATCAATGACGGCGGTGGATGCTTTCTCTACTTTTAAGCCTTTTTCGGTC
>NZ_KV830222.1:0-388 GCF_001836705.1 Neisseria sp. HMSC061B04 | reverse complement strand
CGAAAAATCAGGCCAATTTTGATTTTAATATGCATGATAAGTTGTAGTTGGGCGGCATGGTCGGCAGTCAAGGAGTTGTAACATGTGGAGCAAATTATTAACTGCCGTATTGACAACCGTAGCAGGCAAAATCATGGCCGCGTTTGGTCTGTCGTTTGTAACTTATGTAGGGGCAAACGAACTGCAACAACAGTTATTAAGCTATGTAACAAATCAAATAGGCGGTATATCTGATGATGCCTTACAAATACTTTATATAACAGGCATGGGGGTTTGTCTTAATTGGATATTTGGCACTTTCACATTTATTGCATCGCTTAAATCGTTTGCCAAACTCTCGGCAGTTATGTCAAAAAAATAAAACAGATAATTAAAAAGGAGATAAAAA
>NZ_KV830221.1:2330-16887 GCF_001836705.1 Neisseria sp. HMSC061B04 | reverse complement strand
AGGCGCAAAGCCGATAAAGAGAGCCATGGCGATGCGGAATACGATCAGCATGGTTCCTGCTACTACGCCAGGTCCGGCCGTACCGACACCGGCAAACCATTTTGCCTGATTGAGTTGGGTGAAAATGTTTGGATCACCTGCGGTATCGATTCTGCTCAACATGCCCATAATGGATTGGGCAACAGTAAGGTTTTGGTCGATTTTACAGCCAACAAAGCTGTCGGTCGATTGAGTCAGACAGGCTGCCCCAATTTTATTGTCGCCACGCATAATTTCAGATAGGGTATCTGCTGTCGTATCGGTCAGTGTTCTTATGGCAAAATTACTGCTTGAGGCAACGCCCAAGGCGACAAAGACAATAAAATAGGCTTTACCCAAACCAAATGCAAACCCTTTAAGCCCTTCTTGGCTTCTACCGGTTGCAATCAGATAACCTTGAACCATGATCCAAAGGGTAAGTAGAGCTAAGACCAAAGACAAAGCCATACTGAGGTTTTTGGAAAGTAGGTGTTCTGTTAAAAATTCTATGCGAGCATAGATGTAGTCGCGGATACTGGTATAGATGGCTAATTCGCCAACGCCACTGATAAATTGATCCATAGTGTTAATCTTTTTCTGTTATCGGTAAAATGCTTTATTTGAAGAATTTGAGGATCCTTTTCGAAGACCTTCAGCTTTAGTTTTATAGTCTCCTGCCTGGCTTTTTAGTGTAGTGACAATAGCAGCATGAACAACGGCTTTTGCTGCCATCCCTCTTACTGAAAAAGAACCTTGGAGTTGCTCTTGTGTTACGGCAGTGCGAGCCTTCTGAATCATTTCTTGTTTAGCATCCAACAATTTGATCTGATGCTCGTTGATTTTGACGATATTGTTGATGTTCAACATTTGGTTGCGAATGTCGGACTCTATGGTTTGGAGAACACCTGAATTTTTACCGTTATTGTTTTTTGAACTGACTCTTTCATAATTCTTTAATGTTGCATCTAGTCTTTTCATATTTTGCGAGATACGGTCTTCGGTAGCAAAATAAAGTTTGATCTTCTGATTGTCGATTTGAATGGAGGTAATACACAGATTTTTGGATTTTTCATTGACTAGACTATTACACTGTTGGATGCGTTTATTCAAAATCTGCAAAATTTCCTCATTTGACATTTCTTTGATCGAATCTATTTGCTGAACAGAAGAAAGTGGACCACGAATTTGGCTGTCAAATTGCTCTTTCCATTGTTCGTATTCCTTATTATAGTGATCATAGATTTTTTTATAGTGAATAAACTTTTCTATACCGTCTTTGATCATTTGACCTAAGGCTGCCCCATCAAATACGGGAAAGCCGCCGGCCATCGCAGGCGAACTTCCCAACATTCCGGCGCACACTAGAACAGCTGCCAGTTTTTTCATTCCAATTTTCATTTTTTATCTTTCTTTGATTCAATTAATTTCGAATATCCAAGTTTTTCGTATTAAGGGTTGTTAGAAAATCTATTATTTTCAGATGCCCCTATTTGCTTTGTATTCATTTCAAAGCGGTCTAATCTGCATTACGCATCACATTAGCAGCCGACTTCTTGCCGGAACCCTTACGCTCATCGTAGAAGGTCTGCAACCAATCTTCTGGCTTCACTGCATCGATGCTAATGCCAAGGCGTTCGGCTGTTTTCTTGATAATGCCGTCCATGATGTCGATGTTGTCGGTACTGGCGGAGATGACAGCCAATTCGTCGTCAAATCCGCGCAGATTAAGCTGGCAAACAGCTGACGCATGACCTTGTTTGACCAAGAAGCAGCGGCTACGCTCATCCAGGCCTTTGACTACTTGAAACTCTGAGTCGGTCAGTTTCAAGCCGTCGATATAGTCTTTTTTATCTGCATTCGGATTCGGCAGCAGTATCATGGTAGCTGTCTGCTCAATCAGTGCGGCGGAAATATCGCTTTTGAGGGCGTCTTCCGGTGACTGGGTAGCGAAGATACCCATACCGTTTTGCTTACGGATGGTTTTTTGTTTGTTTTTGGCAAACTCTTTCAAACCGCCTTCGCCATCAAGGATTTTCCAGAATTCGTCCATGATGTAGATGAAGCGGCGGCCATCGATAAGCTCTTCCATTCGATGGATAAGGTAGCCGATGACTGGATCGCGTACCTGTGGGTTTTCAATCACATCGGTGTAGTCGAAGCCGATAATATTGGCTCCGCTGAAGTCGATTTTGTCCTGAGGGTTATCAAAAACCCAGCCAAGGCTGTTTCCACGGGTCCATTTGCGGATATTGGCATAGAGGGAGTCATCGCCTGTATTGGGCAGAGATTTTTGGAAGTTGGAAATGCTGCGCAGCGCCAGCGGAGTATCGAGCATGGCTCGAACGGCGCGCAGGACGTCGTCGTCTTCTGCGGCAGAGTAGTGCGCTTTGCCTCCCAGTTGTTTCATAAGGCCGCAAAGGAATTGGACATTTGCCTCTGTATTTTCGCATTGGAAAGGGTTAAAGCCGGTAGGTTGGCCGCTTTCCAGTGCCATATAGGCACCGCCGCAGGCTCTGACAAAAATTTCGGCACCACGGTCTTTATCGAAGAAAAAGATAGTGGGTTTGGGATCGTATTTTTGTACCTGGCTAAGGAGGAAGTTGATAAGGGCTGTTTTACCTGTACCGGACTTACCAATAACCATAGTATTGGCAATGGCTTTTTCTCCTTCGGAATCTTCGCCTTCGAGGGTTGCATGGAAGTTGAAGTAGTAGGGCTGGCCATTGGTCGTCTGAAGAACGGTAACGCATTGCCCCCATGGGTTGCCCTCACGTTTGCCGGCGGCAAAATTGTGTAGTGGGCAGAGACCCAAGAAATTTAACGATGAGAGATTGGCGATGCGGGTGCGGTAGTTCCAGTTACCCGGAAGCTGGGCATAATATGCGGCGCAGACGGCCAAGTCCTCTTTTGTTGTTACAAAACCTGCATTGGAAAGCTCTGCTCGGGCGGCGGCAATGTTTTGGGAAAGCTGCTCTTGGCTGTCGGCATAGATAGCAAGACTGAAGTGGTAGCCTCCAAGAACGAAATTGCCGGATGCGAGTTGGTCCATTGCATGATCAAGTTCTGCAATTTGGGTAAAGGATTTATCGCCGGAAGAGATCATCATGCCACGGGTACGCTCAAGGGTTTTCATGGCGTCGTATCGGCTCATGGGGCTGAAACTATGAGTGATAACGTATTCGACATCCAAATATTTGAGCCCGTTAAGCACGCCGGGATAGGTACCGTCAGGGTATTCTTTAAGGTTGAGTATGGCACCGTAGTGATTTTTACCTTCAGGGGTACGGACGATATAGTCACCGGTTTTGGCAGAGAAAAGATGTCTGCTAAGGGGTAAGTAGTTGTAAACAGGAGCGGGCAGTACGGGAACCGGCTCGTTTACACGGTTAAGGATGTAACCGAAAAGTTCGAGTGTTTCTGAGAATACAGTACCGTTTTTGCCTTCGTACATACCGAGTCGGTAGGGGTGGTAGTCTTTGAGGACGGCTTCAAGGTTGGTTGCTAATTCATTTAGCGTACCGATAGCTTGTTCCTGTTCGGCCTTCAGACGATCGATATTGCCTGATTTATCAACAAACTTTTTGCCGTCAACAACGGGGCGGTAAATCATGGTCAAGTAAAGCTCGTTGTTCATGAGCTTTTCTTTAGAAAGTCGGGAAAAATAGCGGTCGGAGAGGCTTTGATTAAAAGACTCTTGGAATTTTGGGCGCAAATCGATGCCGCGGTGGCGGCGAATGTCATGTACCCAGAAGGCAACATTGACATAGTCCGGAGCGCGTAAGGATTGGAGTAAACGATTAAATGTGTTGTGTTTGTGTTCGAGCTCCCATTCTTCTCGACCCACAAAAGGAAGGCCGGATAGATGCCATGTTGTCAGGTAGTCCCCACCAGTGGTTTTAACAATGGTTGGGGAAACATGGGTGGAGAGGGATACGAATTGACTGATTGATGCGTCAGGAGTAAACATTTTATTTGTTTTTTGTGTTGAAATCGTCCGACAGACAAAGATGTCTGCCGGATGTTTTGTTGTCATTGTTTGGGAGGATTGTTACGGTATTCATTAGGCGAGAAGCACCACGTATCAGGAAACTCCTCTCGGTTTCTGGCTTTAAGTCTAAATTTCAGACGTAAACCGAGAAAACGAAAAATCATATCATCCCGCTTGGCCATCTGCCTCATAATCAGGATGATGAAGGGAATGGTCAATAAAAAAAACATATTGAAGTACATTCCCATCAATAATCCTGAGCCGGCTCCTATAAAGAAAGGTATATAAGGTACACCGAGAAAGGTTGCCGGACGCGTACATCCTCGAAAAACGATGTTTTTCTGCATGGTGTTAATTAGGCAAAAAATTGCAATACTTGGAGCATTGCTGATGTTGTACCGGCAGAGCAAGAGTCTGCATTGCCAACCAGCATTTTTGCGATTTGGCCGGCCGCACCAATCAGTACGCCACCAATTAAAATAGGAGCGACGTCAGAAATGCGTTTGTGTGCAAAAGCAATTTGGTAACCGGCAAAGATAATGGCGATGGTTACAACAGCAACGGACATTAAGTTCAATACGGTATGGATGTTTTTAATGAATTTACAGGCGCCACCGGAAGCTGAAGTAAAATCATCGGCTGCCATACCTACAGTTGGTGCTAAAAATGCTGCAGCAACAAATGCTGCTGTAGCAACGTTTTCAGCGGTAAAGCGGGATTTTTTTTGAATCTGAGTGTTTTTCATTTGAAATTTCCTATGTTTATTACAGGTTGATGTGGAAAAAAAACTATCTAAAAGACTGCTGCGCTATCTTTATAAGTATTGCTTTTCGCTTGTGCAGTACTATTATCTTGTAAGGAATGTTGGTTTTTAGAGACAGTGGCCGAGTATGGTTGTGGATTAGCGGTAACTGTCAAATTTGGGCGGTTAGTTTGTTGCGCTGTCATTTGTCCCATAGGGCGAGAGGTATTCACAGTATTGCTGATGACTGGAATGGCATTTTGTGGGATTGCTCTCCCTTTCCCCATGGATGAAAAAATTTTTTGCACATAGCCATGCTTATAACCGGTTACAAAGTTACCGGAATAATAACAGCTGAAAGATTTACCCCAGTCTTTTGCACGATTGTAGCATTCTCGCAATATGTGCGAGCCTGCTTTGACGTTTGGGCACACCTGGAATGCATGTTCGTAGGAATGCAACCCGTATTTTTTTAAATTGTATCGGTTAACTTGAGCTAATCCTAAGGAGAAGTTAAATCCCTTTTGTTCCAACATTTTAGCAGTAGCGACTGCTTCAGCCAAATTTTTAGGCTGTCTTTGTAAGCGTCCGCCTACAACACCTATGGCGTATGGGTTGCCTGAGGATTCAACTCTCACGACATGATGCATAATATCATGCGGAACAGCTAAGTCGGCGCAGGAAAAAAACATGATGTTGAGATGAAAATATGAATTTGTATTGACGTGAAATTTAGCACAGATTAAAATAATTAACAAGATTTTAACCAATAAAAATAACCAAACATGAATTGTCTTTTCTTCATTTTTAATTAAGACGCTTTGGTTGTAACTTAAGTTGTTTTATAAGGTGCTATGTATGTTTCTTTTAAGAACGCTGTTGCTGTCTGCTAGTGTGGGCGCGCTAATGGCAGGTTGTGCAAATCAGTCTGCTCCAGATTTCCCAAGTTCATGGAAGCCATTAAATGAACTACCTGATCAGGTAACTGAGATTCCGCTTGTCAAACCTCATGTTTATCAAGTAACACAACTTGATACAACTGTAAAAGGTTTGTTGGAGCGTTGGGGAGAAGAGGCAAAGATGCCTGTTGTTTATGACCATACGCTTGATTTTACTTTGTATAAGAAAGTATCAACAATACGAAATACCGAGCTTGATAATGCCTTGAGTGAATTATCTAAACTTTATGAAGATAAAGGGATGGTTTTCTATGTTCAAAATGGTGTCATTATGGCGCATAAGAAAATGGATGTTGCTGTGAAAAACAGTGGGAAGAAAAAACATGAGAGATCAGCAAAAGCTGATGTAAAAACTCAAGATTAAAATGGAAATATATGTTCAAATCAAGTAAAAATACTACTGATGGCAATATCCAAAAGGCTGTAAAAAGATCTTTGGATTTTGAAACGACCTTGGTCGATATCCGCAAAAAAAGTGAGAAAAGGGCATGGATTGTTGCCGGTATTTCTACCTTCTCTTCTTTGTGTCTACTTGGCGGATTATTTTATATTTTGCCGCTGAAAGAAAAAGAACCTTATCTTGTTATGGCTGATGTCTATACGGGACAAGCTACTGTTGCTAAACTAGCCGGTGATTGGAATAATTTAGATATTACTAAAAATGAAGCAGTAAATAAGAGTAATATTTCTCACTTTATTATTGCTAGAGAATCTTTTGATAGTCAGATTATTTATGATAATGACTGGGCTACAGTTTATTCTATGTCGGTTGCAGGGGTATCTGACAGCTATCGCAATCTGATGAATAAAAGTAATCCGAATAGCCCATTTAATCTTTATGGGTCTGCTCAGTCAATTCGCGTTAAGATTTTGAGTATCGTCCTTAATAATAGTGGAAAGGCCGATGGTCGCGATGCTAGCGCAACAGTAAGATTCCAAAGATTTTTATTAAATAAGAGTACTGGCATATCAAGATTTATGGATAGCAATGTTGCTACTCTGACCTATACTTATAATAGCAATTTGAAGATGGATGAAAAGTATAGGTTAAAAAATCCCCTGGGATTTCAGGTATTGTCTTATCGTGTTGATCCTGATGCTAGTGAATCACCTGTTCAAGATTTATCTTCGGATTATCTTTCTGCAGGAACATCATCTGAAAGCCAGGCTCAGCAACAAGTACAAAGTGTACCCCAGCCCCAGTTAGAAGCTCCTACATCTGTAGATAATGATGTTCCTAATGCTTCTCCTATATCTGTTGAAAGTGGAAATCAATAATGTTAAGAAAAATATTTTTAGCAACGGCAGCATCGTGTTTGTTGCAAGGAAGCGTCTATGCTGCAGCTATTCAAGAGTATACGTTTCAAGAAAATACAACTTATCCCGTTCATACGGCACAAGGCGTAGTCACACAAATTGAACTTGATTCTCGTGAAAAGGTTAAAGATTTTGGTGCAGGCCTAAGTGGTGGATGGGATTTGGTACGTAGAGAAAATGTATTTTATCTGCGTCCAAAGGCTGATGCAGTTGATACTAATCTTATTGTTCGTACTCAGGCTCACCAATATATTTTTGAGCTTAAGGTTTTGAAGAATGTTGTTGGCAATTTGTCAGAAGCTTCAGACAAAGGGGTAAATTATCAAGTTAAATTCAGATATCCCGATTCTACGGATTTCAGTCTTCGTGCTAGTACTTTGGCTGGCTATAGCCTGAAATATGATTCTTCTAAAATCTATAATACTAATTATGATGTGGCTGCAAATGAAAAATCTCGTTGGCTAGTTCCTTTAAAAGTCTATGATGATGGCAGATTTACCTATGTCCATTTGAATAAGGGCAAGTTCACAGGTGATTTTCCTGCTGTTTATGGCAGAAAATCAGAGAAAGGAGCTGAGTTTGTCTTAAACAGTAATGTTGAAGGTAATGTAGTTATTGTCCATGGGACTTATCCATTCTTAGTTTTGAGACATGGAAATGATGTAGTTGGATTAAAAAGGAATTAAGAATGTCTGATAAGCTAAATAATGAACATCACAAAGATAGTGAATCATCACAAAATTTATATTCAAGCCAATACGAACAAGAACAATTGGCGGGACTTGAGGAGAATGCTCCTCAGCTAAATGCTCCTGTTGACCGTACAGTCAACAAAAAAGCTATTGCGTTTATTGTAGCTGCAGGTTTTGGGTTAGCTGGACTAGGGGCATTTGCCTATCATCAATTTAGTGGTCCTGATGAAGCTCCCCCTCCAGAACGCCCTCAGGTAGTTACTGTACCAGATTTACCTGCTCCAGATCCTCAAGTGACGGAACCCCCTTCAATTGATTTAGCAGAAGACAAAAAGCCCGAATTAGAAACGGATAATACATCGAATACAAAAACAATAGATGTAACTACTCCACCAGTAGTGGAGACCTTGCCACCTATAACTCCATCAACTCCAACAACTCCTAATGTTCCTATACAGCCGATTATTCCAGCAGGAGATATGTATGCTAATATGAATTCTGCATTTGTTCAGGACGGGGAGGCTGCTCAAAAAGAGTCAGGAGTAAGTACAGCTCAGGCTAATGCTGTCCGTTATATGCATAATAGGGATAAGTTGCTTCAACAAGGGACTTATTTGCGTTGTGTATTAGAAACTAAAATTATTTCTGAGGTAAAAGGATTTACATCTTGTATCATTACTGAACCTGTATATTCTGCAAGTGGAAAATATCTCTTATTGCCGAAAGGTTCAAAAGTAATGGGGCAATATGGCTCCAGTAACCCTACTGGTCCACGGATGGAGATTATCTGGAATCGAGTTATAACACCCGATGGTATCGATGTAACACTGGAATCTCCTGGAGTAGATAATCTTGGTGCAGCAGGTCATGTCGGTAAATTTAAGTCTCACTGGGGATCACGTTTAGCATCGGCTTTATTGATTAGTATGATTTCAGATGCTTTTAAATATACTGCTACTGAATATGGTCCACAAGGACAAACGGTTACAACTATGACATCAACTAGTACTAATCCTTTTGAAAGTGAGACAGCCAATACATTGAAACAACAGGCTATCAATCAACTTGAACGAAATAATGCTCGTCCTAATACAGTAACAATAAATCAAGGTACTTTGATTAATATTTATACTGCCCAGGATATTGATTTCAGTTCGGTAATGCAGTAACCATAAAAGGCCGTCTATTTTTTCAGACGGCCTAATTATTAGGCCTCATAATAAGGAGGAATTATGGAAAATCTTCATCATGCTGCTGTCGATAACTCTCTATGATTAAATGAGAATCTAAGAGTTTGTATAGAGAAGATAGCATAAGAATTCGGTCGGTGGTCTAAGAATAGTCTTTCTTAAATGCAAGATACTAAAAACTATCTGAAGATTTACATCTCAAATAAAAATTCAAAATAATTCAATTATTTAACTTATAGGTATTATAATGACTCTAAAAAACAAATCTATTGTCACGGTATTTCTATTATTAATCTCTTTGTTATTGGGTTGTTATTTATCAGGTTTTATCCTACTACAATGGTTAGGCTTAGATAAAACCCCTTTGCTGCTCACAACATGGTTTAAATACTATAATACATTAGATATTCCTCAAGTTGCCAAATACTCGTTACAGATTAAAACTTCAGGAATTGTTGGATTTGGTTTAACCTTTTTGATTGGTCTGATTGGTTTAATTCCTATTTGGCGTACTGCCTCTCAGAGTCTTCATGGGGAGGCACGATTTGCCGGAATGGCTGATTTGTCAAAAGCTGGATTTTTTAAACAGACGGATACCTCAATTGTTGTTGGTAAATACAACGGTAAATTATTACATTACAATGGCCAGCAATTCGCCTTATTAGCGGCTCCAACACGTTCGGGTAAAGGTGTCGGTATCGTTATTCCGAACCTGTTAAGTTATAAAGGATCGGTAGTTGTTTTGGACATCAAACAGGAGAACTTCAATTTGACTAGCGGCTACCGCAAAGAAGTATTAGGTCAGGAAGTCTATTTGTTCAACCCGTTTGCCGAAGATGGAAGGACACACCGTTGGAATCCGTTTACCTATGTTTCTTCTGATCCTGACCAGCGAGTATCGGATTTAATGTCGATAGCTGCAATGCTATATCCTGATGGAGATAGCCGTGATAAGTTCTGGGTAGCGCAGGCAAGAAATGCGTTTTTGGCGTTTTCACTTTATTGTTTTGATGAGCATGAAGCAATGGCTGACTTTTCTGTGGAGGGCAAAGAAAATGAGCCAGCTTGTACATTAGGGAAAATATATCGCCTTTCATCAGGTAATGGAACAGAGCTTAAGGAGTATTTTACATCTTTATCACAACAACCATATCTCAGTGAGGCTACAAAAACTGCTTTTTCCGGTTTAATCTCTCAGGAAAAAGAAACCTTTGGTTCTATCATGGGTACGTTTAAAGAACCTTTAAACCCATGGATTAATCCCGTCATTGATTCCGCTACTTCAGCTGATGATTTTCTGTTGACTGACGTACGTAAAAAGAAAATGACCATCTATATCGGCATTCTTCCCAATAAACTTGCTGAATCAAGGGTCATTGTCAACCTATTTTTCTCTCAACTTATCAACCAGAATACGAAAGAGCTGCCTCAGGACAACCCAGATTTGAAACATCAATGTATGCTGCTGATGGATGAATTCACAAGTATTGGTAAAGTTGAAATTATTGCCCATTCCGTCAGCTATATGGCAGGTTACAACATTCGCCTATTTCCGATTATCCAATCAGTTGCCCAGCTGGATGCTGTCTATGGCAAAGAATATGCACGTACCATTATCACTAACCATGCTTTGCAAATCATCTATACTCCTAGAGAACAGCAGGATGCAAACGAGTACTCCGAAATGCTGGGTTATACCACAGTGAAAAGAAAAAATGTCAGCCGCGGACGCGAACGTAGTGTATCGGAAAGCGAAGAACGTCGCGCATTGATGTTGCCGCAAGAGTTAAAGGCAATGAGCCAAGATAAGGAAATTATCCTTTACGAAGGTATGTCACATCCAGCGCAAGTGGGGAAAATCCGTTATTACCAAGATGGAACATTTACTAAACGGCTGATGGGGGCAGTGAAAGTTGCCTCGTTAAAAGAAAAACGGTAATAGTAATCAAAGTCCAAGGCCGTCTGAAAATGAAATGTGCAGAATGACAAAAAAGGAATTTATATGAAACTATCAGCGATTACAGCCATATTAACTGTATGCTTGGTAACTTCTTGTACTCCGCAGATTAGTAATAAAAATATTAAGGATTCTTCCAAGATGCAGAATATACAAAAAGAAATAACTATGGAACAAGTGCGCAATCGTTGCCGAAGTATGTTGCACAAAGTGGAAAATCGGGATGATCTAATCAAGCAGATGTATGATACGGCTTTTAAAGATGACTGCCTGTATGCAATGTATGCGCTAGAATTAGAAGATATTTGGCAAATTCCAGTTGTTGAAGGACATGTTAATAATCATTTCGAAAATTTTACTTCCCCTATTGGATTATATGTGGCAGTACGTCATACCTCATATAAAACCAGTTTCATTATTTTACCGACCAAACAATATTTCAAAGAAAAAATAAGTATTTTTCCTGAAAATAGATTTCCTGATTTTTTACCAAAGCCTAAGGAGAAAGAAATGCCTCCTGAGTATGGAGATTATTATCCACGACGTGAAACTGACCCGATTAAAGAGCTGGTTGATTACTACTGGCGTGAAAATGGTCGTGAAATAATTGCAGCAAACAACGGTTCTGGAGCAATTACAGCATTTACTTTTTATAGTAATACAGAAATGAGTCCGATGGGTTATTGATACAGAGACTAATATATAATGACTAAATTAAACGAAAAAGCAGAAACTCAATTAAGAATATTAGGTTTTCATAATAAACGGTTCAACTCCACTATGTCAGAATTGGACAGGATAAAGGCAGATTATGAGCTGGTTAGACAGATTAATCAGTTTAGCAGTAACGGACAAGGTTTTTTCGAAGCTAAAGATAGCAAGAGTAATGCATACTATAACTCTAAAGATAGAAATATCTATTTTCTACCAGGTTCAAAGTATACTACTGCTACAGCAGTAGCCCATGAAATAGGACATGCATTGGGTAAATATCAGGCTAAATCAGCGAGTTATTATAATACTGCTAAAGCTTATGCTCAAGCACGAGGCTATGGAGAAGCAGAGGCAATCTTTAATGAAGCACGTATGATTGCTTATGAAGAGCGAAATAATGGAAGTGCCTATAGTACTAAAATTAGCGGTGATCTTTATCCTTATATCAAGGGTAAATCTTTTGAGCAAGTTAAGGATTTGATTGCTCGCCAAAATATGTATGGTATGCGTCCAAATTCAGAAGAAAATGAATCGATTGGATTGAGTTATTATGAAAAGGATATTTATTACTTTCTGAATACCCGTACCAATTTTGCCAAAGACTTTTCTGAGGCATTCTTAAGGCCGGAAGATAAACAAGTATTTGTTAAACATATGGCAAATTATGACACTTTTGGAAATAAGGGTAACAATAAAGTCGTTGCTGATGGATCATATAGTCGTGATAGTTTATTAATAGGCAGATCTAAGACTTATTTAAAAAGTGGTGCATATATGTATGGAGATGCCGGTGATGATATTCTAAAAGGTACTAATCAAAATGACATTTTATTAGGCGGTAGTGGTAATGATGTATTAATTGGTGGTAATGGTAATGATGTTTTAGCCGGTAATTCCGGAAGAGATAAATTATTTGGTGGTAAAGGACATGACAAATATCGTGCTGATAATTTAGATATTATCCGAGATTCAGACGGCAAGGGTGAAGTGTTATTAAATGGCCATATATTACAGGGTGGTGTACGTGATTTATCTCAACCAAACCGTTTCGTTTACCGTAGTGCTAGAATGGTATATGAATGGGATAGAAATACAGGGACATTAGATGTAAATGGTCTTAAAATTGAAAATTTCAAAAATGGTGATTTAGGAATTCATTTAAAAGAACAAAAAACAGGCCAATATAATGATGTTATTAGAGTACATTCTGCTACGGGAATAGATGGTATTAAGATTTTGCGTCAACCTCGGAATACCAACATGGCTCATGCTCCAGCTCCTAGCAATGGGGATGATATGTACACTAATCAGCCTTTGAATTTGGAAGCAATCCCACAAAATGCCCAAAATATCTATCAGCAGAGTAAAAAAATTTTTACTGAATTCTGTAATAAAAAAGATATTATCTACGATGAAAGAAGCTTAGATAATATTGCTATGGCACTGGCTGCTGAAGGGTACGCAAACAAGATGAGAGGTGCATCTCTAAAATATTAAAGAAAATGGGCATATTCTTATTGGTGATAAGGCTCCTGAATTAAGAACTGCTTCTGTGGATATGCAAAAAGCTGCAGTTACACCGATAGAAGAAAGTCTTATAAAGGTACAGGTAACAGCTCAGCAATTTGAATTAGAAACACAACAAAAGCAGTTAACACAAGCCAGAGGGCTGAGTATTTCTTAGGCTAAAATGAAAAACACACCTAAGGTTCAAATATATTGTAATTAAATTTTTGAATAAACTTATTTTAAACATGGATGAATTAAACTCAACAATTTCAGCAGATTTCTTAGATTATCAATACGAAGTATTGGGAATTACCTCTTTCCTGAAAGATCCTGATGTTACGGAAATTTGTATTAATAGGCCGGGAGAGGTATTTCTTGAGACTTCTCAAGGTTGGAAAAAGGTAGAAGTAGATACGCTAAACTTTGATAGGGCACGTCAGTTCTGTACAGCTGTTGTTAATGAAAGTAATACTGGTCAACGAATTACAGAAGCAGAGCCAATGGTGTCATTAACATTTCCAACAGGCCAACGGGCTCAATTTGTGATTCCTCCTGCCTGTGATGCAGGAAAAGCTTCAATTACAATCCGTCTACCATCAAAACATACTAAGAGCTTAAGCCAGTATAGCAAAGATGGTTTCTTTAGTCAGATTATTGAATTAAATGGAGAATTGTCGCCTCAAGATAAGGAATTAGTTGAACTGAAAAATAATCGGAATTACGAGGAATTTTTTAAAAAAGCCGTTGAGTATAAAAAAAATATAGTTGTTTCAGGTGCAACTGGTAGTGGTAAGACTACTTTCATGAAAGCGTTAGTTAACCACATTCCTTTAAGCGAGAGACTAATCAGTATTGAAGATGCTAGGGAGCTATTTATTCCACATGAGAATGTAGTTCATTTACTTTACTCAAAAGGTGGACAAGGTAGTTCAAATATCACAGCAAAAAGTTGCATGGAGTCCTGTTTACGTATGAAACCAGATAGAATTATTCTGGCCGAGTTACGAGGAGACGAATCGTTTTATTTTATTCGAAATTGTGCATCTGGACACCCAGGATCTATTACAAGTTGTCATGCTGGTAGTACTGAACAGACTTGGGATCAGCTGGCACTAATGGTGAAGGCATCACCTGAAGGAAGTGGTTTAGAGTTTGAAGTTATTAAGAATCTACTCAGGCAAACCATTGATATTGTAGTACATATTAAGGCTCATTCTGGACAACGTTATATCACGGGTATTGATTTTAACCCTATCAAAACTTGATAAAGGGTTTAAAAATATATATTTTTGGCCTAAAACCTTTATAAGAGTCTCCTAAATTATCATTGAGAATATTTAGGAGATTTTTTTATAAACAGCTTGAGATCTTTGCAAAATTCTTTTTCCCCGACAGCCGAAATCCAAACACAGGTTTTTCGGCTATTTTCGTTCCAAGTATCCACTGATTCTACCCAAATACCCCCTTAATC
>NZ_KV830221.1:0-2230 GCF_001836705.1 Neisseria sp. HMSC061B04 | reverse complement strand
ATCCACTGATTCTACCCAAATACCCCCTTAATCCTCCCCGGATACCTGATAATCAGACATCCGGGCCGCCTTTTAGGCGGCAACAGGCACACTTAGCCTGTTAGCCGCTTTCAACAGGTTTAAACACATCGCCTTCAGATGGCTTTGCGCACTCACTTTGAGCAGACCAAAATAGGCTGCCCGGGCGTAGCGGAATTTACGGTACAGCGTACCGAAGCTTTGTTCGACCACATAACGGGTCTTCGACAAATATCGGTTACGTTTGGTTTGCGCTTCCGTCAGCGGACGGTTGCGGTGGGCTTTGCGCATAATGCCGTCTAACAGCTGATGCTCTTTCAGATGTTGCCGGTTTTCCTCACTGTCATAACCTTTGTCGGAATAGATGGTCGTTCGGTAATGCCTTCCAACAAAGGCGACAGGTGTTTGCACTCATGGGTGTTGGCGGGAGTGATGTACAGTTTCTCGATACTACCACTTAATTGTCAAAGATTGGAATAGGGGATAGAGCTTTTACTGTCTCAAGTACCTTCACCTTCTTTGAGAAGAAGTTTGTCAATATAGTTAAATAGAGTGAGGAGCAAACAAATGCCAACGAAGAGTAGGGAACCCAGTAGCTGAAAACAGTAATCAAGCTGATGTAACGATGTGATTAAAAACCCACAAGTAGAACAATACTTAGCCGATTACCAAGCACACTTGGAAAAAGTATTCGGTTAATTGGGGGAATATTAGTTTAGAAGGTGAGCATTCTTGCTCACCTTTTTTATTTCAAACAGTTATCAAACTTCCTGGCGAGTAGGGCGGAAGATGATTTCATTTATGTCCACTTCTTCAGGTTGACTGATTGCGAACAGGACTGTTCGGGCAAAGCTAGATGCAGGAATCTCATTGTGAGCATAGAAGTTCTCCATTGCGCCGCTAGCCATTTCAGAGCTGCTGCCATGTTTTAATTCGCTTTCAACTGCACCCGGGCAGAGAATAGTAGTGCGCAAATTGTAAGGTTTAACTTCCTTGCGTAGGCTTTCCGAAATAGCGCGTACCGCGGTTTTGGTCGCAGAATAAACAGCACATAATGGCCCCCAAACGTGTCCGGCTACGGAAGAAACATTGATGATCTGACCGCTCTTTTGTGTTTTCATGGTCGGTAAAACAGCTGCAATGCCATGTAAGACGCCCTTGATATTGATGTTGATCATTTGATTCCATTCATCCACTTTCAATTCTTCCAACAAGGAAAGTGGCATGACGCCGGCGTTGTTGAGCAATACATCAATACGCCCGTATAGATCTAATGCTCGCTGCGCCAAGGTTTGTACCTCGTCTAATTTGGTGACATCCATTTGTACACAATGATCGTGGGAAAGACTTAACTCATCGGCAAGGGCATGTAAACGATCTAGACTGCGCGCCCCTAAGATGACTTTTGCCCCAGCTTGTACCAAATGGCGAGCGGTTTCAGCACCCAGTCCGCTAGATGCGCCAGTGATGATGACAACTTTGTTTGCTATGTTTTGCATAATATCCTCCTTAATTAACGGATAAAGTGTAATTGACCTTGATTGCCTAAATAGGCTGTCTGAATAGCGGTCTAGTGTTTATCGGCAATCATCTTGTCGGTTTGTTTCAAATAGTCT
Organism: Neisseria sp. HMSC061B04; assembly: GCF_001836705.1. Lineage (NCBI taxonomy): Bacteria > Pseudomonadati > Pseudomonadota > Betaproteobacteria > Neisseriales > Neisseriaceae > Neisseria > Neisseria sp. HMSC061B04. Next base: position 596 of record NZ_KV830221.1, on the reverse strand, counting down.
TTAAAATGTGGGGTTTCGCGATGAGCCTGATAGGCAGCTTGTGTGTTTAATGCCATGATAACTCCTAAAAGTGCGGTCAATTTTTTCATCTTTTTCGCTTAGGCTTTGAATTGCTCAATATTTGTAGCCACCATTTTCGGTGTAAATTCACTAATCACATAAGTCGCCAAGTTTGGATAGTACGAGTCTTCCGCCAAAATATGCTCTAACTCTGCGCGATCTTGCGTTTGTGCGATAATCACACCGGCACGTTCACGTTCAGTAAATGGACCAATAATCAGAAAATTGCCGGCTTGATGGTATTTGGCAAACCATGCGGCATGTTTTGGAAATAGTTCCTCGTGTTGTTCGGGGGTAATGTCTTCGTTTACAGTAATGTCGATGATGTACATAATTTCTCCTTGATAATAAATAAAAGGGTTAACAATTAGGCTGCAATGGCTTTAATTTGAGCAATCAAACGCGCTGCATGTTCACGGGCTTGTTCCTGTTGGGCTTTGATCGCGGCTTCATCACGACCGACATAACTGATGCCACAAGTGTAAATAGGCGTTTGATAATCTAAGGGGCTGACGTAGATTAGCCCTAAATTCCAC
>NZ_KV830220.1:0-312 GCF_001836705.1 Neisseria sp. HMSC061B04 | reverse complement strand
TTACCCATTTCCACTTAAAGAAAATATTATGAAAACCCCATTCTCCTTATTGCTTGCAGTGGCATTGGTACCTTCCTTTGCCTTTGCGGAATTCTCTGCCGATTCTTTTAACCCCGTAAAAATCAACAGCGATGAAGAACGCCTGGCCTGCGAAGCTATTATGTGCTTATCTTCGCCAAATAGCTCTCCCAGCCAATGCGAACCTTCTCTCCGCAAATACTATTCGATCAAGTTTAAACACGGGCATGATACTTTGACCGCCCGTCGCAACTTCCTCAAAAAATGTCCGGTTTCCAATAATCAGGATGTTTC
>NZ_KV830219.1:0-299 GCF_001836705.1 Neisseria sp. HMSC061B04 | reverse complement strand
GATAAAAAAGCATTTGGCGTTTACAAATCGGCCGAAGAACACACAAAAATCAAAACCAAACGAAGTAAAGTGATATTTATTTTGCCTTTGGTTCTTATAGTAATTATATTCAGCATGTTTATTGCATATGGCAGTTATAAAGACATATCAAAACCGATAGAGGTCAAAAAAACAACCGAAACAGACAGCAACCAAACCGCACAAAACACACAAACGGCGCAACCCCAAATTGAACAAAGCGGCCAATATCCCCAACAAGAGCCGAAAACAACCGAAAAAGAGGAAGAAAAACCCTATAT
>NZ_KV830218.1:0-5697 GCF_001836705.1 Neisseria sp. HMSC061B04 | reverse complement strand
GACCGAAAAAGGCTTAAAAGTAGAGAAAGCATCCGCCGCCGTCATTGATGCCACCATTATTCAGACTGCCGGCAGCAAACAGCGTCAGGCCATAGAAGTCGATGAAGAAGGACAAGTCAGTGGCCAAACCACACCGAGTAAAGATAAAGATGCCCACTGGACAAAGAAAAACGGCCTCTACAAACTTGGTTACAAACAACATACCCGCACCGATTCTGAAATCGCTTTCAGACGGCCTTACCGCATTCGGATGTTCGTCGTTTGCATTATTTGCAATGTTGTTTTATCATCAATAATACATTGATTATGTTGCGTATTTTAGTAATTTATTGTTTTTAAAAGGTATTTAAATGAAGAAAAAAATGCTGCTTTTAACCTTGCTGGTCTCGGCAACAGTGGTGGCGAAGCCGGTAAATAGTGGAAAAATAGCCCATCATCAAACCGTGTCGTGCGGCAATCAGGTTTATGTACAATCATCAGGCGGCGCAGTGTTAAAGGAAAAGCCCGATGCCCGTTCGAAAACGGTAATGCAGTTAAGAAACACCCAATATCTCTGTGTGGTTGGCAATGTGGCTGAATCAAACGGCTGGACGCTGGTGAAAAAAGTGCCTCCGGCAGCGGGTGTGGGCTGTGAAGATGCAGGCGCGAAAGAATGCTTGAAAATGGCAGATTTTCCAAGCAAATGGCAGGTAAAGAAACCGTCAGGCAGCCAATGCCGTCTGACGACTTCGTTTGACGAGGGCGGGCAGCTTGTTGTAACCGCCAGCGGTGTATGTGCAACCGGCTGGGTTAAAACAAAGGCTGTCCGTTTTTTTGCAGATTAATTTTTTAACACTGCATAAAAGGAATTGAAATGTCTGAAATTCAAGAACGGCAGAATCAACGGATTATTGATTATGCTGATTTTTGGATCTCAAACATCAACAGGGCCTGCTGAAGTAGTGATGACAGGAAATTCTTATTGGGATTAAAAAAACTATTTTTCACGGTGCATTACGGCCTAAAGAAAACTTTATTAAACCTGAGATGGCGCCGGATGTTGGAAAAAATGAATCAGAATCCCAATCTGAATATGAAAAAATTCGTTCGATGATCAATGGGTTAATGAATGATAAGGATGGTTCGTACACCAAGCAGCTTTTAGCAGAAAACCAAGATATTGTTGATAAATTCAACAAACGTGTACAGGAGGGTTTGGCACAACAGACACCATCGTTTTCGAACCAAGAGACTCAAATTGCACAACAGGAAACGGAATACCAGAGTTATTCGCGTAGCTGATGAAGATCTGATTTTGAATAACTATATTTGATTCAACACAAATGCAAAAAAGGCCGTCTGAACCCGCTTTCAGACGGCCTTTAACCCAACACAAGGAGCCAAAAAATGAACCCGCGTTACGCCCCGATGTTTGCGCCGTATACCCTGAACAACGGCGTGGCAATCAAAAACCGCTTTGTCGTCGCGCCGCTGACGATTTACGAATCCGATGCCAACGGTGGGCTGACCGACGCCGCCCGTAATTTCTGGCGCGACCGTTTTCGCGGCTTCGGGCTGTTTGTGATGCCGTTTACCAATGTGCATCCGACCGGCATCTCGGTTTTCCGTCGCTCAACGCTTTTGACGCAAGCCACCTACCCACCCTGCGCGAATACACAGCCATTTCGCACGAACAAGGCGCGAAAATCGTCGCCCAAATCGCCCACGCGGGCAGCCGTGCCAATCCGCTGATGACGCGCGGACTCGGCGCCGTCGCCCCCAGCGCTTACGGGCGCGTGCGCGAAATGAGCAGCGACGAAGTGGCGCAAATGGTGCAGCACTTTGCCCATGCCGCCGAACTCGCGCTCGACGCAGGCTTGGACGGCGTAGAAATCCACGGCGATGCCTTCGGCCTGCAAAGCAGTAACGGCTTCATTTTTTGTTGGAACGGATTGATTTCAATCTGATTGGCTTGCGGCATGACCTTATTGAATAGCCCCAAATCCACCGCGCGCACGGGCGAAAAATTGCTCACGCCGATGGCGCGGATTTTGCCGGCCGCCTGATATTCTTCCAGCGCGCGCCATGTGCCGTAGCTGTCGCCATAAGGCTGGTGAATCAGCACCATATCGATGTAATCCAAATTCAGACGACCCAATGAACGATCCAGCGACGCTTTGGCGGCTTCATAGCCGAAATTTTCCACCCAAATTTTGGTGGTAATGAACAATTCCTCGCGCGCCACGCCGCTGTTTTTTATTCCCAAACCGACTTCGGTTTCATTCATATAAGCCTGCGCAGTGTCGATATGGCGGTAGCCTGCTTTAATAGCCGCAATCACGGCTTGTTCGGTTTCTGCGGGTGGAATCTGGAATACGCCGAAACCGAGTGCGGGAATTTGTACGCCGTTGTTTAATGTGATGTTTTGCATGATGTCGTCTCCTGTTTGTTCTCATGAAGGGTTGCCATTTTAGTCCATGTTTTTATTGAAATAAATTAGGTTTGGTTTTATGATGTAGTGAATTAAATTCACTAATCAACCAAAACGGGGCGGAAAATGCAGAACTTTAACGAGCTGAATTATTTTTTGACGCTGGCGCAAACACAGAGCTTTATGAAAGCGGGGCAACTTTTGGGAATTTCTTCTTCGGCATTGAGCCACAGCATGAAAAATTTGGAAACACGGCTGAACCTGCGCCTGCTCAACCGCACCACACGCAATGTGTCGCTGACTGAAGCAGGACAGCAGCTTTTTGAGCAGCTTTCCCCGCTGTATCAAGCGATTAACAACGAAGTTGATGCGTTGAACGATTTTCTGAGCACGCCATCGGGACTGATTCGTATCAATGCCCCTGCGGTGGCAGCGGAAGCGGTGTTGTATCCGAAATTAAAGCCGATTTTGAACCGATACCCGAAAATCCGTTTGGAAATCGTGGTGGACAACCGCTGGGCGGACATTGTGAAAGAAGGGTTTGATATGGGCGTGCGGCTGGGCAACGATGTGGCGAAAGAAATGATTGCCGTGCCGATTTCTGAGCCGCTTAAAATGGTGCTGGTTGCCTCACCCGATTATCTAGCACAACACGGTTCGCCGAAAAATATTGACGATTTGCAGCAGCACCGCCTGATTGGCACGAAGCTCTCCGCCGCACACGGCATAGAGATGCAATGGAAATTCAAAGACAAAAAAGAGCGGATGACGTTCACGCCCAAATCGCAGTTTTCCATCAATAACCATCTGCGCCTGCAAGCCGTTTCAGACGGCCTCGGCATCGCGTGGGTGCCGTACCTCAACGTGGCGGACGCAGTTCAGTCGGGGCGATTGGTCGAGCTGCTGCCCGAATACGCGATGACTTACGATCCGCTTTACCTCTATTACCCTAGCCGTCGTGGGCATTCTAATGTATTTAAGTTGATCATGGATGCGCTAAAAGTAAAAGCCGCCTAATAATGGAGGCAGCATTTGCATCACAAATTAGCCCCCCTACCCTTACCTATTTCAAAAGTTGAAGGTACTGGGTATGTTAGCCTATTCCACTCTTTGGCAATTAAGTGGTAGAGTTGCAGTATTATTAAGCAACCAAAATTCTCTTAAAACCTATTGATTATATACTAAAAATTGGAGTACTATGAGCACACTCTCTAGAGTATCACTAATTCTCATTTGACATATAGGAACAATAAGCGGAATTTGTAGAAGAATAGGGAAAAGGAAATTAATTTATATTATGTTAAATTAATAATAGTGATATTTAATCCTAGCTTACCAATCTAATTTGTATCTTTTAATTTTTTATTTCTAGTCTCTACCAAAGAATATACAAGTCAGTTTTTATGCGGCTCAACTGGCGTGCAGCGAAAAAACGCTGGGGACACTCTGCCTTGCCCAAAGCGGGCTGTCTGCCAAAACCGTCATCACTGACCGCCTGCTGCTGGAAGCCAAACGTTTATTGATTCATACGCCGCAATCCGTCAAACAAATCGCCTTGCAACTGGGTTTTGAAGAAGCCACGCACTTCAATAAATTTTTTAAGAAACAACAACACATCACACCAAAAGTATTTCGGGAAAATTATTTGGCAACCTATGGTACAACTTAAATGAAGATTTGATGAAAAAGGCCGTCTGAAATGATCGTTTCAGACGGCCTTTTTTATGGCAAAGAGCGGTCAAATTTCAAAGCATTTTTAATTTGCCCGCCTGTTTTATCTAAACTCAGCAGTTTTCTCCAGCAAAAACTCAATCACCGCCTGCACTTTTCTCGCTCGTTGGCTATGTTGCAAATAATAAAGATAAATCGGTGGATACTGTCGCCAATGTTTTTGTAGCACGGGGATGAAATCTGCTTGGTCTGGTTGCTGTTTCATATTATGGGTAAAAATTCTACCTATTCCCAAACCTTGGCGGGTGGCATCTAGTAACACTTCCGGATCGTTACAAAGCAACGGCGCATCCATTTCTATGGCGATATCTTGACCATTTTGTGTGATAACCATAGGCTCAATTTTGTTGGATGAGATAAAACGATAGCCGATAAGTTTATGAGCTGACAAATCTCTAGGCGTTTTGGGTATGCCATATTGTTTTTCATAGCTTTGGCTGATGTACAAGCCTTCTTTCACTTCATTTACCAACTTACGTGCAACCATCCCTTCATCCAATTGATTGCCGAAGCGAATACCCAAATCGATGCCATCCTCAATCAGGTGCGAAAGTCCGTCATTAAGTGAAATTTCCAATTGAATTTGTGGATAGCGTTGATGAAATTCTCTCAAATGTGGTCGCAATAGTAATTGATACATCACTCGCGCCATGGTAATCCGCACGGTGCCGCTCACTTGCTCACCAAAATTCTGCACTTCTTCAAATGCTTGGTGCAACGTTGCCATAGCTTGCTCGGTACGCTCCAGTAGCTGCCTACCTGCATCTGTCAATTGAATATTACGCGTTGTGCGGTGGAACAGCGGCACACCGATTTTCTGTTCCAGCAGTTTCAAAGACTGGCTCGCCGAAGGCACCGCAATTTCCAATTTGCGTGCTGCCGCTGAAATACTGCCTTCTTGGGCGATGGTTTGGAAAACGTTGAGCTGACCGTAGAATGAATTATCAATCATTAGATTTTACCTAAAAGTTATTTAGAGATTATGCGTCTAATCATAACAATTTTTCTACGTATAATACACCTCATCAACAAGCGGTAAGGTTTCTTACCAATTTTACAAAACCATTATCCCAGTATTTATAAAGAGGTAAAACAACATGAAAAACGTATTAATTGTTTCAGGTCATCCGGAGTTGAACACATCTATTGCTAACCAAACCATTTTGAGCGAAGTGGCACAAGCTTTGCCCGAAGCTGAAATCCGCCGTTTGGATACGCTGTATCCCAATTATCAATTTGATATCGAAGCAGAACAATCTGCGATTTTAAAAGCCGATGTGATTGTGTTCCAATTTCCATTTTCTTGGTATTCCGTGCCAGGCTTGATGAAATTGTGGATTGATAAAGTGTTCGTTCACGGTTTTGCGCACGGCTCGACTGCAAAAATCGGCGGTAAAAAATTGATTATTTCATTCACGACTGGCGCACCAGAAGCAGTGTATCAAAAAGACGGTTTCTTCAAACACACTGTTGAAGATTACCTACCACAGTTTGAAACCTTTGCGACTTTATGTGGTTTAGATTAGGGGCTGACGTAGATTAGCAGTTATGCTAGG
>NZ_KV830217.1:0-230 GCF_001836705.1 Neisseria sp. HMSC061B04 | reverse complement strand
TACCTTTACAAACGTAAAAGTATTATTTGCAAAGGGTTTTTATTTAAGGGATACGCCATGAAGAAAGAGATTTTAGAGAGAGAAGCGGCAACGGACGGTTTGGCGGCCGCGCCAGCGGACGGCGAAACGGACGGTGTCGCTTCTTATTCTCCCCCCTCGTCTAACAGGGGGGGTACAGAAATCGAAGACGCCGGAGCATTCCAAGAATCCTTTGAATGTTACGAAACCTA
>NZ_KV830216.1:0-356 GCF_001836705.1 Neisseria sp. HMSC061B04 | reverse complement strand
ATCTGTTGCTTTACGGCTTTAATTTGGGCTGTCAGGTTGTCTATGGTTGTTTTAATATGTGCTGTTATGTAGTCGGGTGATTCATGGAGTTTGTTTTTTTCGGTTGCTCTTTGTCTTGTCAGATAGTCTAAATATTTTGTGAGTTCTTCAAGTTCCTGCTGATCTTTTTCCGGCGGTTGCCATTCTCTCAATCTGTGGCTTTTTTCTTGGCAATACATGGCTATCAGTTTTGCATCTTGTTTGTCTGTTTTGGCTCTTTGTAGTTCTGATATGGCGTAACCTTTTATTTTTCTTGGGTTCTCTACGCTGATTTTGTAGTATTTTTTGAGATATAAAGCCAGTTGTTTGTAATATGT
>NZ_KV830215.1:0-384 GCF_001836705.1 Neisseria sp. HMSC061B04 | reverse complement strand
ATACCGGCGCTACTGGTGCAACCGGCGACAAAGGCGAAAAAGGTGATACCGGCGCTACTGGTGCAGATGGTAAGAACGCTGAAGCCGAAGTTAAAGACAACGGCGACGGTACTCACACTGTAACCATCAAAGACGGTAACGGTAATACCACTACTACCATCGTTAAAGACGGTGCAACTGGTGCCAAAGGTGATACCGGCGCAACTGGTGCAACCGGTGCCGACGGTAAGAACGCTGAAGCCGAAGTTAAAGACAACGGCGACGGTACTCACACTGTAACCATCAAAGACGGTAACGGTAACACCACTACTACTATCATTAAAGATGGTGCAACCGGTGCTAAAGGTGACACCGGTGCCGACGGTAAGAACGCCGAAGCCGACG
>NZ_KV830214.1:0-515 GCF_001836705.1 Neisseria sp. HMSC061B04 | reverse complement strand
GTCGGATAGGGGATATAAAAGATAAAGGGAATAATGATATGTACTTAAAAGCATTTGACGGAAAACAGAATGAGGCAACTGTGCAGAGGGGGTATTCTTTGGTACAGCTGTTGGTGGTAATGCTGCTGGTTTCGATCTTGGCGACGGCGGCCTTTACGGCCTATCGGGAATCGGTCCGTTCGGCCAACCTGCGTGCGGCGCATGCCGCGCTGCTGGAAAATGCGCGCTTTATGGAGCAGTTCTACACGAAAAAGGGCAGCTTTAAGCTGACGTCGACGAAGTGGCCGGAATTGCCGGTGAAGGAGGCGGGTGGTTTCTGTATCAGGATGAGCGGTCAGGCTAAGGGGATTCTGGAGGGTAAGTTTACCTTGAAGGCGGTGGCGCTGGATAGGGAAGCGGAGCCGAGGGTATTACGTTTGAACGAGTCGCTGACGGCGGTGGTGTGTGGGAAGATGAAGGGGAAGGGTAGCTGTGCGGACGGCGAGGAGATATTTAGGGGTAATGATGCGGAGTGT
>NZ_KV830213.1:0-643 GCF_001836705.1 Neisseria sp. HMSC061B04 | reverse complement strand
AAGCCGTAAAAGCAGGTATTGAAGAAATCGGCAACCAATACGAATTTGTCGTATTCGGATTTTTGAAAGACTGATTTTCAGCGTTCGGCGGTCGCTGGAAAAAACATCATTATTTCCGCCAAACACTTTTAAAAGGAAAAACATCATGAAATTGATGAACACTTGCCGTAAATACGGCGCAAAATTGGCCGTTGTTGCCGCTGCTCCTCTGGCTTTATCTACTCAAGCATTGGCCGAATCAAATTTGCTTGATACCGCCTCCACAGAAATCGGCGCACTGAAAACAGGTATTATCGCATTCGGTGTTGTTGTTGTAGGCATTGCGATTGCTATCGTTTCAATTGGTCTGGTTAAACGCGTGATCAATAAAGCATAAGGTTTGATATGGGATATCGAGTAGGCCAAATCTGTTATGGCACGCAGATAGAAGCTCAAAATCATGTGATGTCCCAAGTCATACCGACAATCGATAAAGACGGGGTGTTGAATCACCCTGTTTTTATTGGTTCGGCATGGGAATATCACGGTAATCAAGTAAAACTCAACTTTCCGCAGTGCAATAATCAAGATTTTTATGATCAGGGTAGAGAGTTGGGACAGTCTATGCTGCTTGCTTTTATAGGTTTATTTATTGTCGTAGTCT
>NZ_KV830212.1:0-439 GCF_001836705.1 Neisseria sp. HMSC061B04 | reverse complement strand
ATTAATCTGAGGAGGTGCATTATGCCCTGGCATCGTACTCGGTTGTCCATTATTTGGGTTATTCCAACGTTCTGCCGGGTTATAACCACTGAAGCTGCCCATCACGCCATTAAACCACACCCCCGCCATAGGCGGCACCACAATCAACAAAGTCGAGAGAATCAGTCCCAAACCCAACTGCTGGGTAGCTGTATCGGCAAGGCCCACAAGGGTTTCTTTAGTAGTCACAAACTGCATAGCCTCTTTTGAGAGAAAAAGACTGGTACCGACATTGGAAACTAAGTCCATGGCAATATCTGACATTACACCGAGCATAACCCCTGAAAAGATGGTTGCCAGCCCATAGTATAGCCATTTTTGAAACAGGGGTGCTGTTTTTTTGAACAGAAGGCATAAAATAAAGATAGGCGCAAAGCCGATAAAGAGAGCCATGGCGATG